>VFZQ01000225.1 GCA_016871135.1 Acidobacteriota bacterium
GATACCGGAGTCGAGGATCGCAACGCCAACGCCGAGGCCGACTTTTGAGACGCCGCCCAGTTTATCCCAAGCATGAGGCACGTTGCTAAGGGTCAATACGCGATCGAGCTTGGCCCAGTACATGCGATCCTGCGTAATTCGCGTAACACCGGGGATGCTGCGAAGCGCGGCGGCCCGCGTGTCGGGGATCAAAACTACGAGTGCGTTAAGCGTCGTGTCCATCGCTGTTAGAACGCGGCCGCCTCGTAAGGTGACGGCGCGCGCAGCGGCGCGTTGCTCGGTCTGAATCGCCGCGCGGCGAGATTGCCTTTCGGACATTCGCACGGTAACGGCGGGTTCACCGGAGAGTTCAACGATGTAACGGCCAGGGATCGGCTGTGCGGTCGCCGTGGCGGACAGAAGGAGGAGTGCTCTGAACATTGCTACCTATTAGCGATTTTATCGGCAGGTCAGGGCCAACGGATTAGCGGGGGTCCCGTTTTTCGAAAACTCCGGAGCGCTTATTCGCGATCGGACAGGTGGGCGCGGCAGCCACCTGCTTAGCGCCGCGCGTCGGACTCGAGCAGGCGCGCGCCTTTTAGGATTCCCTGGAACGAATAGTTGCCTTCGTGACAGGCGTACTCGAACATTCGTTGACTTGTTGCGGTCCAGAGAACTTCGCCGCTCCAGGGCGTCGTCCAGACGGTGGGGTCCTCGACCGTGAATTTGTAGCTCAGCGAGTTGGCGTCGAGGCGCGTGAAGCGTTCGACAACGTGAAGATTGCGGGAGGCGGAGAAGAGACTGGGGGTGTCGTTGAAATTTGTCGTGTCGACGACGAGCGTGTTGCCTTCCCAGCGGCCAACCGAGTCGCCGAGCCAGCGGCGGATGTCGGGTGGCTCGTGGGGTTCGTTCATGCGCACGACGCGGGCGTCGTGTATCATCTCATTCACGATGACGATGCGGTTCTTGGTCTGCACGATTCGCTTCAGGTTGTTGTATCCAGTCGGGAGCATCGGCGGGCCGGCGGAAGTGCCGAATGTGGCAAGACAGCGCTCGGTCAGCGGGCGAAGTTCGGGATCGTCGAAAGGGCCTGGATTCAGTCCTTCTTTCAGCCAAAACGCATCGCCGGTGGATCGATTGTGCAGCGCGTTGCGGGCGGCGATCTCCTTGCCCTTGGCGGTCAACGAAGGAAATCGGCCGTCGGGCGGATCTGTGATGATCGAGGTTCGCCACCTGCCGTTGATGCGCGTGGCGCGAGAGCCCCGTTCAAACCAGAGCTGGTTGTAGTTGCCGACATCGGCGCCGGCGGGTGGCGCTTTGCGATTCGGATCGCTGGCGCGATTGTCGTTGGCGACAAGATCGGCGACACGCTTTTCGACGGCTTCGGCTTCAGCATGCGTCATCTCGAGCCGCGTGCCGAACGTAACGGGGCGTTGGACAGGTGTGACGGTACCGATGTCGTAAGTTCCGGTCAAATCAGGCTGGGCGTAGAGGGTAAGACTGAAAAAAAGGGCGCGCATCCGGGTCAACCTCCAGACCATCAGGCTCCGAGGCGTCGTTGCGGTTCTTGCAACTAGGTCTCTTGCAAGATTGTACAACTCGCGGCTAACGCCGCGTACGCAGTTGGTGAGATCGCACGCGGCGTCGAAGCCGACGGTGACTTCACCCTTGTCCTCGTCGGCGAACTCGTACCGACGACGCGAGAGCGCTCCGGCGGATCCACATCAGCCTACTCGGGAACGACCGGCTTCAGGAGCGGGAAGGTGACGACGTTGGAAACGTAGATATCCTGCGCGATGGTCACCTGTGTGAACTCGTTGGTCGGCAGATCGGAGTTCAGTTCGAGATGCACTTCGTACAGTCCGATCGCGCCGACCTTCAAGCCGGCATACAGAACATTGGCGGTCTTTCCGCCGGCGAGCGAGGAGACAAACTCGTTTGGCTCGTTCAGTACCGGGCCTTCGTAGATTACGCCAGTGCGGACCTGCTCCTGCGCACCGGCGTCTTTTAGGATACCGAGGCCAGTTGCCGTGAGGACGATCGTTTCGCCAGGAAGCGCGGGGTTTTCCTTTGTGATCAGGGAGCCAGCCTTATTCGCGCAGCAGAGAGCGGGTGTGGTGGCGGTCATAATAACCTGACCGCCTTCGTTCGACTTCGCGGTGTACTTCAAGCCGTTAAAGTCGGCGCCGGGCTGCTTGGCGCGAAGGCGGATACGGGTGAAGAGACCGGCGGCAAACGCTTCGACTTTTTCGTCGGCGTTGGCGTTGATGAGGCCGATGACGCCGTCGCGGATCTTCTCGAGAGTATCGCCGGCTTTCACGGTGTAGGAGTATTCGCGCTCTTCGATCGAGACTGTGGCGATGTCGCCGGCGTTGGCTGTGCCGTCGACCGAAACTGTGCCGGTAGCCTTGTCAGAAAAGTGGGTCACCACGCCGGGGCGCGGATCGAGGCCTTCCAGGGCAAAGATGCCGGGGTTCTGCCGGATGATGGTGACGGCGACGGGCGACGTCGTGACGACCGTCCCGCTGCGGCGTTCGATACGGATGTAGGCGTTCGAACCGGTGGCGTCGCGGACTTCCCACGGAATCTGCGCGTTGATTTGGCCCGGCGACACCATGAGGATCGGCGCTTCGATGCCGTCAAAGTAGACGCGGATGCCGGCAAGGGTACGCGGCAATTCGGTGGCGTTCTCGGGCACGGCTTCGGTGACTTCGGAGAGGTTATCCCCGATCAGACTGACGATAGTTCCGGCGGCGATTTTGGCCGCGTCCTGACCGCCGCTTAGTACGGCGCCGGAGGTGGTGGCGGTGATCGTAGCGTTGTCGGAAGTCTTGGCGCTGAACTCGATTTTGTTGCCCTCTTCGCCGCCGCTTCGGGCTGTGAGGAGGAGGATTTGCAGTTCAGGGATAATGGCCGCGGTGACCGTCGCGGAGGTATCAAAATTGATAGCGTCTCGAAGGTTATTGATGACGATCGGAAAGTTGTCGTTGGCCTTCTGCTTGTACTTGTACTCCTTGCCGCTGACAGTGACGGTGACTTCGTCATTCTCCTTAAGCACGCCGTCGAAGGTGACGGTACCGGTGGCGAATACGTCTTTACTGGCGGCGTTCCGAACGGCCGTGAACGGCAGCGGTTGATCGTGTAGAGAGAAGACCGAGATGCGGCGGTTGAAGGTGTCGCTGACGTAAAGATTCGTTCCGTCCCAGGCTAGCGACATCGGCGTGCGAAGCAGGTCAGCCGAGGCGCGGTAGAGCGGAAAGGCGCTGTCGGAACTGCGGTTGAGCGAACCGTTGACTTGCCCCAGCACGAGGTCGGCCGGCTGACCGTTGCGGGTCGGGATGTTGTTGTAGACGAGAACGCGGTCGTTGCCGCCATCGGCGATGAAAACGCGACGGCCATCGCTCAGGACGTAGCGAGGGAAGTCAAGAGTAGCGAGGCAGGTTCTCGGATATTCATCCTTACCGTCCTTGTTTTTCCCTTTCGCCGAGCAGAGCTTCGACTCTTCGGTGCTGTTGTTGGCGATGGCCTTTGTGAAGTCAGGCTGGCCGAGCACGATATCGGCAGCGGCGCCGTTCTGCGTGGGGATCGAGTTATAGATCAACACGCGGTTCTGGCCGAGGTCGGCAACGTACATGCGCGTGCCGTCGCTAGTGACCGAGACCGGGTTGAGAAGATTGTTGTTTTTGGGATCGATAGCGGTACGAGTGAGGTCAAGCTCGACGATGCTGTCGAAATTTGACTGGCCAACGACGACATCTGCGGCCTGACCGTTGCGCGTGGGGAAGGAGTTCCAGATCAACACGCGATTGTTGCCCGAATCCGCGACAAAAAGACGTGTGCCTTGAATCCAGACACCCTGCGGTCCGCGCATCTTCTGCCCGGTGGCGCCGCGCGGTGTCACGACGGACGTGAAATTTTCCTGGCCGACAACGAGATCGGCTTGCTGATTATTGGTGCTCGGAATCGTGTTCCAGATCAGCACGCGGTTGTTATCGGTATCGGCGACAACGAGGCGAGTTCCGTCGGACGCCACCGCGGTCGGATTCCGCAGGGTGTTCTGACCGGCGATGAGCTTCAGTTCGTTCTTTTCGAAGTCGGCCTGACCAAGAACCGTGTCGGCGGTGCCGCGGCACGCGGGACACCGGGCGATTTGCGGCACAAGTGCGTTGACCGGCAACACGTCACCCGCGATGTTGCGGAAGATGAGGACGCGGTGGTTGAGTGGCGTGGAGGCGACGCGGTTCGAGTCGGCCACGAACAACATGTTGTTGGCGTAGGCCAAACCGCCGACGCCGCCGAGCACGCTGGCGCTTGGCGCCGGACTCTGATCGGTAATGGTCCGTTGGCCGATGATGAGGCGGGCGGCCTGCCCGTTATAAAACTCACGCTGCTGCCCCACAACCACAAGTTGGGAAACGATAACAGCGGCGAGCCAAATCGCGTTCTGCTTCATGCGTAGGTTCGTCACTCCGGCTTTTTGCAATCTCCCATTATAACAGCGGAGATCACCCTTGCCCCTCGACGGGGCCAGTTTCGGCGCGGTTTCTTTCCAGATGTGAAATTTTACTTACTGCAAACCGGTAACGGCGCCCCAGACCACTTGATAAACCTCAAATTCGCCTTCGAGGTTCCGGCCGGCGCGCACGTAAATCTTCGTGTTCGGCTGCAAGCGCTCTTTCATCGAGACGACACCGTCTTCGAGGAAGCGCGTATCGTTACGGAGGCGGAGCGGTTTGTAACCTTCGTTACGCGTACGGAGAACGAGGTGCGTGGCGTTGAGTTCGCTCACAACGCCGCCCCACTGAAATTCGCCGCGCGGCGCGAGGTGCTCCGTGACGGCGCGGTAGGTGATCTTCATGCGGCCGGATTCGCGCGGAGTCGGATCGGCCAAGCGCACGGTGCGGATGTAGCAGGGATTGCCGTCGATCAAGCGGCGGTCGGCGACGACTTCGACGAGGTCGGTCGGCTGGAAGGCGGTGGGAGGGACGCGCACCCTGCTTTGCTCAAACCAGGTGCGATGGTCGTAGGTGCAGTGCAATTCTTTGCCCTGCACGGTCCTCAGCAAGAAACTCCTCGCCCTGATGTTCGACAGGTAGCCGCTGACGACGCCGACGGGGACGTCTTCGGCCCATAGTGCGATCGATAGCAGGAAGAACACCCCGCGAATCATGCCCCTATCATAACTCCTGCTACAATGACCGATTTGCAGGTCACAGAAGCAGCAGTTCAATGGTTTGAACAATCGGGGATTCAAGAGGCGTCGGGCGGAGTCGCGCGCTATCACCTGTTGGCCGAGGGCAGGAACCTGCCTGTTTCCACCGAAATTACAGGGTATGCGTTGAGCGCGCTGACTTGGGCGGAATCGTTGGAAGCGGCCCGGCGCGCGGCGGATTATTTGGTTGATGTCGCGTGGCAGCCGTCGATCGCGGCAATGCCGTTTGAGGTCGCCGATCCGATGCCGCCATCGTACTTTTTCGATTGCGGCATCATTGCGCGCGGGCTGTTGGCGTTTCACCGGCGCACAGGAGAAGCGAAGTACTTCAACGCCGCGCGGGAGATCGGGCTGGCGATGAATCGCGATTTCTGGTCGCCCGCTGGCGAGATTCATCCGATTCTTTCGTTGCCATCGAAAGAGGCCTGGCCATATGAAAAACGCTGGTCGCGCGAGCCAGGTTGCTTTCAGTTGAAGTCGGCGCTGGCGTGGTCGGACCTCGGCTTCGACGAGTGGTACGAACGGGCTCTTGCGTTTGCTCTCCGCACGCACGATTCCTTTTTGCCGGGCGATCCCGATCCGCTGCGCGTGATGGACCGGTTGCATGCGTACTCCTACTTTCTGGAGGCGCTGTGCAAACATCGCACGCGGCCGGACTGCGAGGCGGCGCTGCGAAGCGGCATCTTGAAAGTGGCGCATTTGTTGCGCGAAATTGGCCCGAAGTTTGAGCGATCCGACGTTTGCGGCCAGTTGCTTCGTGTTCGATTGATGGCGTCCGACGTGATCGGCCTTGATGTCACCTCGGCTGAATACGAAGCGGCGCATTGCGCGGCGCATCAGCGGTTCGGCGGTCCGGCGATCGAAGATGGCGGCTTCGGTTTCGGCACACGAGAAGGTATTGCGCTCCCCTTCATGAACCCGGTCTCCACCGCTTTTTGCATGCAGGCGTCCGCGTGGTGGTCCGATTGGCGAAACGGCGTGTTTCGCGGTACGACCGCCGAGTTGATCTGATCATGGCCCGCCGCGTGAAACTCGCGTTCGCTTCGGGATCGGACGATCTGATTCCGTCGTTGATCGAGGAGTTGACGCGGATTGAGCCTTCTCTCGATGTTTATCTGGTGAGCGAATTTGCGCCGCCCGCTCCGGTGGCGAAGTGGATCCGCTGGTTTCCAGCGAAAAACTTGGCGGACAACACGGCGCGGGTGCTGGATGCGGTACGCGATTGCGAAGTCGTCTACGCCGCGATCATCGCGCAGCCGCGCATGCCGTACTGGACGATGCGATTCATGGCGGCGCGTAAATGGCCGCTGCGGTTGATCGTGTTCAACGAAAATCTCGGGCACTTCATGTTTCGGCCGCGATCGCTTCCGGTGATCGGCAAACACTTTGTTTGGCGGATGAAGAATTTCATCCGGTGGGAGACGCGGCCGGGCGGCACGTTGTACACGTGGATTTGGCGGTTGTTTCATCCTCGTGCGTTTCGGCGGCCAATTGCCTACGCGGCCGCACGCGTGTGCGGCGCGCTCGCGGATACGAACTTTCCACCCCCGCCGGCGATTGTTTCGGGCAAATTGCCAGAAGGCGTCTCAGTGGTGATTCCATCGCGCAATGGGCGCGAGTTGTTGGAGCGTTTGTTTACCACGCTGCTGGCACAGGTGCCGGGCGAGATCATCGTCGTCGACAACGGCTCGGATGACGGAACCGCAAATTGGTTGTCGAAGTCGCATCCGCAGGTAATCGTCGAAGTGAACCCGCAGCCCCTTAGTTTCGCCGCGGCCGTGAATCGCGGTATCGCACGGGCGCAGTTCCGTTACGTCTGTTTGCTCAATAACGACATGTTGATCGAGCCCGGTTTTTTCGGGGCGTTGCAAGCGAAGTTTACAGAAGTTCCGAACCTGTTCGCCGCGACCGCGCAGATATTTTTCCCGCCTGGGGTGCGTCGTGAAGAGACAGGCAAGGCGATGTATCATCCGGGCAAGCGCGATCAATTTCCGCTATGGTGCGAAGAGCCGATGGCAAACGAAGACGGTACGTGGGTTTTGTACGGTAGCGGCGGATGCACACTGTACGACACCGCGAAGCTGCGTGCGCTGAAAGGGTTCGACGAAGGGTACACGCCGGCATACGTGGAGGATCTCGACATCGGCTGGCGCGGGTGGTCGAACGGCTGGCCGACGGTATTCGCGGCGAAGGCGCGCGTGGAGCACCGGCACCGGTCGACAACCTCGAAGTACTTCACGCCGTTTCAGCTCGAATGCGCGGTGGAGCGCAACTATCTGCAATTCACCGCCAAAAGCGGATCGAAACATTTGTGGCGCGAGGCGATCGCGCGATTGAACGCCTTGGCTGCAAAACAAGAGCCGGTAAAGAGTGCGGAAGTAACGTTGTTCGGAGCGTGGCGCGAACCGTGGCGCAAGCCGGTGGGATCGGCCAACGACGATGTTCTCGCCCTGTGCAACGGCGCGGTCGCGGTGTTTCCGGGAGTGCGCCACGCAGGCCGAAAGCGGGTGATCGTGGCCGCGCCGTACCTGCCATTTCCGCTTTCGCATGGCGGCGCGGTGCGCATGTTCAATCTGATGCGCGAGGCAGCGAGAGAGTTCGATCAGATTCTGATTGTCTTCGCGGACTCACTGCAGACACCAGCGCAAGAGCTTCTGGATTTGTGTGTCGAGATTGTCATTGTGCGGCGCGATGGGACGCATTTATTGCCGACAAGCAAGCGGCCCGATGTCGTCGAAGAACACGATC
>VFZQ01000226.1 GCA_016871135.1 Acidobacteriota bacterium
CGCCGGGCTACGTCGGATTTTATCTCGTCGAAGTGAAACTACCCGATGTAGTGAACGCGGGAACGTCGGAATTGTTTCTCGAAGCCGGCAACTCTACGACCAACAGAGTGCGTCTTTATATCGAGCTGTGAGGAAACCTCGAATGACAAATCGCCGTGAGATGATCGCCGCCCTGGGGGCCGTCGCGCTCGGCGCGCAGGAAGCCAAGAAGGGCGAGAAACTGGCGCCCTATTATCCAACACCGGAACTGGTTGTCGAAAAGATGTTGCAGTTCGCGGCGGTGAAGAGGGGTGAGACGGTTTTTGATCTGGGTAGCGGCGACGGGCGCATCGTCATCATGGCGGCGCAGAAGTTCGGCGCGAATGCGATGGGCGTGGAGTTTGACAAGGACCTGGCGGTGCAGAGTTCCGAGCGCATCAAGCGCATGAACCTGGCAAGCAAAGCCAAGATCATTCACGGCGATATGCTGCAACAGGACTATTCGAGCGCCGATGTGATCACCGTCTATCTGCTGCCAGTGGCGAACGAAAAGTTGCGGCCGTTGCTGGAGAAGCAATTGAAAAAGGGCGCGCGGATTGTCGCCCACGACTTCGAAGTCGGGGGCTGGAAGTACGACAAGCAAGAGATCATCGAAGACGACGGCGAAGGACGCAGCCACACGATCTTTTTGTACAAACGTTGACGGGCATATACTAGCCTTATCCCGAGAGGTTAGTGAATGAAACTTCTGCTGTTGGTATTCGGGGCGCTGGCGATGTTGGCCCAGACGCAAACGGCTTCCGTGCGCGGCGTGGTGCAGGACGCCACCGGAGCCGTCGTTCCGAACGCGCTGCTCACGTTGACGAACATCGGTCAGAATCGACCGTGGACGGCGACTTCAAACGATCAGGGCGCCTACGTTTTCTTCCAGATTCCGCCCGGTAACTACAAGCTAAGCGTCGAGGCGAAGGGCTTCAAGAAGTTCAACCGCGACGGACTGGTTCTGCAAGTCGCGCAAGTCGCCGAGTTGAATGTGCCCATGGAAGTGGGCTCGGTGAACGAGTCGTTGCAGATCACCGCCGAGACGCCGCTGCTGGACACGGCGAGCTCGACGCTCGGCGAAGTGGTGAACTCGCTGACGAGCGAGAACCTCCCGCTGAATGGGAGAAACGTGTTGCAATTGGTGGCGTTGACGCCAGGCATCAACACGAATACTTCGTTTCGCGGCAGCGGTTCGGGCGGCGGCAGCATCGCTGCGGTTGGTTTTTCGGCAAACGGCGGGCGCAACGTATCGACGGCCGTGATGCTCGACGGCTCGCCGCAAGAGGTGATGGGTTACAACCAGCCCGCCTACGTTCCGTCGCCCGATGCGCTGCAAGAGTTCAAGGTCCAGACCAATTCGATGTCGGCTGAGTATGGGCGCACCGGGGGCGCGGTCGTCAACATGGTGCACCGGTCCGGCGGCAGCGAGTTCCACGGCGTGCTGTACGAATTTCTGCGCAACAACGTCTTCGACGCCAATGGGTTCTTCAACAACTTGAACGGGCGATCGAAGGCGGCGTTCCGCTACAACCAGTTCGGCGCGACAGCCGGCGGACCGCTGACGCGCTCGCGGCAGACGACGTTTTTCTTCTTCAACTACGAGGGGATTCGACAGGTGAATCCGGGCGAGCAGACGTTTTCGGTTCCGACCGCGGCGATGCGGCTGGGCGATTTCTCGGCGATCAACGGCACCATCTACGATCCGGCGACGATCGACGCGGCTGGCGAGCGTCGCCCGTTCGCCGGCAATCGGATCCCGGCCTCGCGCATCGATCCCGTCGGCGCCAAGATGGCGTCGTTTTATCCAAGCGCGAATCGTGCGGGTTTGGTTAATAACTTCTTCTCGCAAGCCGGATCGAGGACGAGGCGCAACAACGTTTCGACGAAGATCGACCGCCGCATCTCGGACAAGCAAAACCTGTTCGGGCGATTTTCCTGGGAGAGCGCGACGACGAACTCGCCGAATCATTACGGCAGCGCGGCTACCGCGACGCCGGGATTCACGGGCGTCCGCAACAAGAGCGGCACGATCGATGACTCGTATCTGTTCAAAGGCTGGCTGCTGCACGGCAACTACGGCTATTCGTATCACGCGAATCCGCGGGGACCGATGGAGAACACGATCACGTCGAGCGAACTTGGTTTCCCCGCCGCCGTGCAATCCGCCGCGCAGTTTGCGATCTTCCCGACTGTGTCTGTTACGGGCTACTCGCAACTCGGGCCGGAGTCGAGCTACATCGTCGGCAACAAATTCGAAACGCACACCTGGACCGGCGACGCGGCGAAGCTGCAAGGCACACACACGATTAAATTGGGCGGCACGTATCGATTGAACCGTGTGTCGAACTTCCGGCCGAACAATCCGAACGGCAACTATACGTTCAACGACGGTTTCACGCGGCGGTTTTTCAATCGCACCGGCGGCGGCGACGCGATCGCGTCGATGCTGCTCGGTTTAGCCAGCGGTGGGCAGATGCGCAGTGAACCGTCGTTGTCGCTGCAAGTCGCCTACGCGGCGTTCTACGTGCAGGACGACTGGCGCGTGAACAGCCGGTTGACGTTGAACGCCGGCGTGCGCTGGGACACCGACTTGCCGATGACCGAGCGATTCAATCGCACGTCTTGGTTCGATCTCAACGCGCCGCTTCCGATCACCGTTCGCGGCGTTGCGCAGCAGCGAGGCGGTCTGGTGTTTGCCGGCTCGCGCACGCCCGGCGCGCCTCGCGGGATCAAAGATGTCGACCGCAACAACTTCGCGCCGCGGCTCGGCATCGCCTATAAGGTGACGCCTCGATTGGTTCTGCGCGCGGGCTCGGGATTTTTCTACTCGCCGACCACGGGGACAGGGCCGAGCCCCGCCGCAGCTGGAGCGCTCGGCTTCAACGCCATCACGCCGTACAACTCGTCGATCGACGGTGGACGCACGCCTTACGCGACGCTGCGCAATCCGTTCCCCGATGGGTTCATCGTGCCCGAGAACGGCGCGAATGGGTTGTTGACTTTTATCGGCCAGGGCATCAACGCCAACTTGCGGTACGACCGCGTGCCGTATTCGGTGCAATGGAATTTTAACGTGCAATACGAACTCCCCGGTTCGACGTTGTTCGACATCGCATATGCCGGCAACAGCGGCGTGAAGCTGCAGGCCAATTCGAATCTCAATCAGATTCCGGACTCGGCGCTGGCGTTGCGCGACGGGTTGAACACCGTCGTTGCGAATCCGTTCTTCGGCGTTGTGCCGGCGGCGACGGGGCTCGGCCGCGAAACGACCACCGCCGCGCAACTGCTGCGGCCGTATCCGATTTTCACCGGTGTGACGCATCAGTGGGGATCGCAGGCGCACTCGAGTTATCACGCGCTGCAGAGCAAGTTCCGCAAGCGTTATTCGAACGGATTGCAGTTTTTGGCGGCTTATACGTGGTCGAAGACGATTGACGATGTGTCGTCGGTGGCCGGCTTCCTCGGCGATCAAAATCCTGGCTACACCAACAACAACCGGCGCGACCTGGACCGTTCGCTATCTGGATCGCATGTGCCGCATGTGCTGGCGCTGAACTTCCAGGCGGAGTTGCCGTTTGGCAAGGGGAAGCGGTTCCTGAATCACGGTGGTGTTGTGAATCGTGTCGTGGGTGGATGGAGCGTGAATGGGATCGGATCGCTGCAGGCGGGGTCGCCGATTGCGGTCGTCTCCCGCAACAACACTACGGCGTCGCAGGGCGGCGGGCAGACGCCGAATTCGACGGGGATCAAGAGCGCGACCAGTGGATCCACCAAGCAGCGGATCAACAGGTGGTTCAATCCGGCCGCCTTCGCCGACGCGCCGCCCTTCGCGTTTGGTAACGTCGGCCGATTCTTGCCGGACAATCTCGGTCCGCCGTTGCATACCTGGGACGTGTCGCTGCTCAAGGATATCCATGTGAATGAGCGGGTGCGGTTCCAATTGCGCGGCGAATTCTTCAACACATTCAACCAGGTGAATTTCGCCAACCCGTCGGGGACGACGTTCGGCCAACCCGACTTTGGTCGCATCAATTCGGCCGAGGCCGCGCGCATCATTCAGTTTGGGCTTAAGCTGTACTACTGATGACCAGACGATCATTTCTCTTTTCGGCTCTCGCCGCGCAATCCGCGCCGAAGCCACACGTCCTGCTGATCAACACCGACGATCAACGCTTCGACACGATCGCGGCGTTGGGAAATCCGGAGATTAAGACGCCAACACTCGATGCGCTGGTGCGGCGCGGCTTCGTGTTTTCGAATCTCTACTCACAGGGCGGCATGATTCCGGCGATGTGTCTGCCGAGCCGCACGATGTTGATGACCGGGCGATCGGTCTTTCACATTCCGGGTCGCAATGACAAACCTCCCGAAGGGCTGAAGTTTCTCGCGAAGGCGTTCGAAGCTGCGGGTTATCGAACCTTTCACCACGGCAAGCGGGGCAACACCTATTTGCCCGCGAGCGAAGTCTTTCAGACCAAGGTTTACTCGCAAGAGGGCAAGGACGCGCGCGCCGAGCAGAGCGAACGGCATGCCGATCAGGTCATTCAGTGGATCGAAGCCTCGGGCGCGCAGCCGTTTTTCATCTACCTCGCGCCGCCGGTGCCGCACGATCCGCGGTTGGCGCCGAAGCAGTTCGCGGCGATGTACGATCCGGCGACGATCACGCTGCCGAGGAACTACATGCCCGAGCATCCGTTCGACAACGGTGAACTGAAGATCCGCGATGAGATGTTGGCGGCGTTCCCGCGCAAGCCCGACGAGATGCGGCGGCATCTGGCCGATTACTACGCGACGATCACCGGTTTCGATCATCACCTCGGCCGTGTGTTTGAGGCGCTACGCAAGAAAGGTATCGAACAGAACACGATCATTCTGTTTACGTCCGATCAAGGGCTGGCCGTCGGCGGGCGGCACGGGTTGATGGGCAAGCAGAATCTGTATGAGCACTTCAAATCGCCGCTGATTCTTGCGGGGCCAGGGATTCGCAATGGGCGGTCGACGGCGCTCGCGCACATGCACGATCTGTTCCCGACGCTGTGCGATCTGGCGGGTGTGGCTGTGCCGGCGGGCGTCGAAGGGTTGTCGCTTGCGCCGGTAATTCGCGGAAGATCGGCGAAGGTGCGCGAGTATGCGTTTGCCGTGTACAAGGACATTCAACGCATGGTGCGCGGCGAGCGATGGAAGTTGATCTGGTATCCGAAGGCCGCGCGGTTTCAGCTGTTCGATGTGATCGACGATCCGTGGGAGTTGCGCGATCGAAGCGAGTCGCATCCGAAGATTTTGCTGAAGATGAAGCGGGTGTTGGCGGAGCAGCAGCGGAAGTACGAAGACAACGCCGCGCCGATCGTCAGCGTTTGACGGCGCGCCAACCGGCGAAGGGTCTTGGCGTGGCGCAAGCCGGGCCGCCATCGCGCGCGGTGCCGATCACGCGGGTTTCGAGGATTGCGCCTATGGCGATCAACTCTGGAGTGATGCTGGCGAGCGGGACTTTCAAGCGGCGCGACCATGGCGTGCCGAGCTGGCCCGCGGCTTGGCCGATGTCGATGTAGACAAACTTGCCGCCCGTTGGGCCTTGGACGTAGGGGCCGCGCAGAGTCTCTGAGAGGGCGAATTCGAAGCGGAGATCGTTGCCGTCGCCGCGCTGAAGTTGCTCGGTTTGATATTTTGCGCCAGAGCCTTTTTGTAAAGCGTAGTCGACGCCGGCGGGCGGTTTTTCGAGGACGATGCGGAGGCGGAGTTCGGCGGGCACGTTTTTATTATGAGGCTTGTTGCAAAAGCAAAAACGGCCGCTGGTTGGCGGCCGTTTTTGTTTGGTTGTCCGGTTGGGTTTAGAAGAAGTATTTCAGACCGAACTGGATTGCGCGGGGATCCTGGACCTGTGCGCCGATCGCGCCGACACCGGCGGGTGCGCCGATGTTGAATCCGGGAGGAGCCCAGCTGACGTTGTTAAAGGCGTTGAACATTTCCATGCGGAAGTCGATGTAGTTCGATTCCGTGACATTGAAACGTTTGCCGATCGAGATATCGGACGAGAAGTAGCCGGGGCCACGCTCGGTGCCGATGGAGGAAGTGCCAAAGGAGCCGTCGGCGGGCTGGCCGTAGGCGCAGGTGCCGTTGTTGACGCCGCCGGCACAGAAGACCGCGCCGCGAGCGGCGGTATCAGTCGGAAGGCCGAACCAGTTGTCAACCGTGCGGAGCGACTTGTTGACTTCGAACGGACGGTAGCGGTTGGCGCGGACATTGCCGCGGACAGCTTGACCGGTGCGGTCGTTGGCGCGAACCGTAATCGGCAGGCCCGAACGGGTCATGACGGTGTAGTTCGCGTTCCAGCCGCCCAGCACTAAGTCAGCCGCCTTGCTCATGCCGCTTCCGAACTTCTTGCCTTTGCCGACCGGGACGAACCAGGAGCCGGCGATCGTGAAGTTGTTGCGGACATCGAAGAACGACGGACCACGGTTGGAGCGGCGGTCGTAGGCGTTCTGCCAGTAGGCGCCTTCACCAGCGGTGAAGCCGGAGCCGTAATATCCAAGGTTGTCAGTCAGCGTCTTGCCGTGAGTGTAGGACGCCAGGAAATCGAAACCGGCGGCGAATTTGCGGCGAGCGACGACTTGCAGCGAGTGGTAGTCCATGGTGGCGGAAGACTCGGTACGGGCGATGTTGCCAAGGTTGGGCAGACGGTTGATCAGCGGCCGGCGAAGGTTCAGGTTCGTCCAGGTGGCGAACGGACCGACACCCGCGACGGGCTGGTTGGCTTCAACCGGCGCGACGAGGTGAGTACCCTTCTGACCAACGTAGCCAGCTTGAATCGAAGTCGAGTTGTCGAACTGATACTCGGTGGTGAAGTTGATCTGGCTGGTTGTTTGCGGACGGAGGTTCAAATCCCAGGCGCGGCCCTGGAGTTGGGGTGTGACGCCGGCGGAGGCCGGGCGTTGCATGTCCAGGGTGATGTTTTGGGTCACGACGTCGGAGAAACCGGTGCGGATCGATCCGGGCGTGCGAGGATCGTAGGCGAAGTCGGTTTCGACGAAGAAGGGAGCGTTGAGAGGCAGTCGGAGGTTTGCGCCCGTGCCTTCCATGAAGCTCTGATAGGCGTAGCCGCCGCGAACGACGAGCTTGTTGTTGAATTGGTTCGGCGTCCAGGCAAAGCCGATTCGGGGCATGAACTGCTTCTTATACGGATTGTAGGTCGCGCGTCCGAGCGGACCGCCGGCACGGACGAGTGTACCCGAAAATGTATCGACGTTGATCTGGCGGTTATCCTTCTCGTAGATCGGTTGCATGTACTCCCAGCGCATTCCGATGTTGAGCGTGAATTCGCGCGAGACTTTGTAGTCATCCTGGAAGAAGAAAGCCGAGCGCCAGAAGCGATGGCCCCAAGGCTTTTCGACGGCCCCACGGCCCTTGCTGTTGAGCGAATCGGTAAGGAAGTCGCCGAAGTCGAGTGTCGTATAGGTGCCGGTATAGCGGAACAGCCCGAGTGCCCCGTTGTTGCCGGCGTAGTAGCGGTCCTGGTTGTACTTCATCAACTGCGTGCCAATCTTGAGAAGGTGCTTGCCCTTCTGCCAGGTAAGGTTGTCGTAGATGATGTACTTGGTGTCGGTCGTGTTGGACAGATTGGCGGTCGCACCGATGCCAGTGAGACCGCCGCCGAGCCCGATCGAACTCAGACCGGGAATCGGTTGGCCTCCGGGGATTCCGAATTTCTGGTTGCCGTCGGCGCCGAGTTGGCCGCTCCAGTCGAAGGTCAAGCCTTCGTCGATCCTGGTGCGGGAAGAGGAGAAGCGAGCCTCATTCACGATCGTCGGCGATACGGTGCGGTTCCAGTTGGCGACCCACGAGTAGGTTGGGCCTTGCTGCCCGCCCGTCATATTGACGGGAAGGGCGGCGCGGCTACCGATTGCCTCATAGC
>VFZQ01000227.1 GCA_016871135.1 Acidobacteriota bacterium
CGAGTCGAAGTCGGCGATTATTTCGAAGTACAAAGTTCATAAGAGCGATTGTGGCTCGCCAGAAGTACAGGTGGCTGTCTTGAGCACGCGCATCCTGCAATTGACGGAGCATTTCAAGACGCACAAGAAGGATTTCGGTTCGCGGCGTGGTCTATTGACCATGGTGTCGCGCCGCCGCCGCCTGCTTGACTACCTCAAGAGCCGGAGCCCGGAGCGGTATCAAGCGCTTATTGCAAAGCTTGGCCTCCGCCGCTAGTGGACCTTCCAACGGTACGGGCTTTCGGTTAAGCCCGGCAAACCCGCTCCGGTGAGCGGGCCCAGCCGCATAAAAAGACTCCCGTCTCCTTGATCTGTAAATCAGACCTCAAGGAAAACACATGCTGCACAAAGTAGAGATCGACCTATTCGGGACTCCGATCTCCATTGAAACCGGCGTAATGGCGAAACAAGCCAATGGCGCCGTGATCGTACGTTCCTACGACAACGTCGTTCTCGTCTCCGCCTGCACCTCCGGCAAGGAGCGCGCTGGCGTCAGCTTCTTCCCCCTCACTTGCGACTACCGCGAGTACACCTACGCCGTGGGCAAGTTCCCCGGCGGCTTCATTAAACGTGAAGGCCGTATGTCGGAGAAAGAGACTCTGACCTCGCGCCTGATCGATCGTCCGATCCGCCCGCTGTTCCCCGAAGGCTTCCGCCACGAGACGCAGATCATCGCGATGGTGCTGTCGGCTGAACCGACGCGCGACCCCGCCCCGCTGGCAATGGTCGGCGCCGCCGCCGCTCTCGCCATCTCCGACATTCCGTTCCACGAAGTGCTGGCCGGTCTCCGCGTCGGTAGCGTGAACGGCGAACTGGTCGCCAATCCGACCTATGACGAAACGAAGGCTTCGCCGATCAACATCACCGTCGCGGGTACCGAGACCGGTATCGTGATGGTGGAAGCCGGCGCGCAACATGTCGTTGAAGACGATGTGTTGAAGGCCCTCGAATTCGGCCACGAATGCTGCAAGAAGATCGCCGCGGGTATCCGCGAGTTGGTCGCCAAGTGCGGCAAGAAGAAGTACGAATTCGTCGCCGCGCCGATTAATCAGGCGATGTTCGATCAGATCGACGCCGCGCTGCGAGCCGAACTGACCGATGCCCTGGATACCAAGAAGTACGCGAAGCTGGAATCGTACGCGCGCGTCGACGCCGCCCACGAGAAGGCCGAAGCGTTGTTCCCCGAAGAGCAGAAGAAGGAAGCCGGCCAACTGTTCGACCGCTTGAAGGAACAGATCTTCCGCGACGAGATGTTGAAGGCCCGCCGCCGTCCCGATGGCCGTGCGTTCGACGAAGTCCGCAATATCGACATTCAAGTCGGCGTGCTGCCCCGCACTCACGGTTCGGCGCTCTTCACGCGCGGCGAAACGCAGGCGCTGGTCACGGCGACGCTCGGCACCAAGGACGACGAACAGCGCATCGAGCTGTACGATCCGACGGTCGTTTCCAAGCGCTTCATGCTGCACTACAACTTCCCACCGTTCTCGGTGGGTGAAGTGGGCATGATGCGCGGCCCTGGGCGCCGCGAAATCGGCCACGGCGCACTGGCGGAGCGCGCGCTGACCGCAGTACTGCCGGACGAAAAGAACTTCCCCTACACGGTCAAGATCGTGTCGGACATTTTGGAGTCGAACGGTTCTTCGTCGATGGCCTCGGTCTGCGGCGGCTCGCTCGCGATGATGGACGCCGGCGTGCCGGTGCCGAAAGCGATCGCGGGTATCGCGATGGGTCTGGTGAAGGAAGGCGACGCGTATGCGATTCTTACCGACATCGCCGGCGCCGAAGATCACTACGGCGATATGGACTTCAAGGTCGCCGGTTCGAAGGAAGGCATCACGGCGCTGCAGATGGACCTCAAGGTTCCGAACGTGCCGCTTTCGCTGATGAAGGAAGCGCTCGAACAGGCTCGCCGCGCCCGGTTGCACATCCTCGATAAGATGAACGCCGCGCTGGCCGAACCTCGCCCGAGCCTCTCGCTCTACGCGCCGCGCATTACGACGATCACGATTCCGGTCGACAAGATCCGCGAACTGATCGGCCCCGGCGGCAAGGTGATCCGTAATATCACCGACACCACGGGCGTGAAGATCGACGTCAGCGACGACGGACAGGTGAACGTGTTCGCCACCGATGGCCGCGCCGGCGAGCGCGCGATGCAGATGATTCAAGACATCTGCGCCGTAGCGGAACCGGGCAAGACGTATCTCGGCAAAGTCGTTCGCATCGTCGACTTCGGCGCGTTTGTCGAAATCTTCCCCGGCACCGATGGATTGCTGCACATCAGCGAGATCTCGGAGAGCCGCGTGAAGAACGTGCGCGACGAGTTGAACGAAGGCGACCAGATCATGGTGAAGGTGCTGGCTCTCGAAGGTAACAAGATCAAGCTCAGCCGCAAGGCGATCTTGAAGGAGCAGCGCGAGAAGCTGGCGGCTGCCAAGGGCGAGTAGTCTTAGTTTTGATGTTGAAAAAGGGCGAGCCGTGAGGCTCGCCCTTTTGTTTTTGCTATCTTGAAGACGATGAGCGCGGCGACACAAATCGCGATCGAGGAGTACCTCCGGACATCGTATCGACCAGACCGTGAGTATATCGATGGCGAAGTGAGGGAGCGAAACTTGGGAGAACAACCGCACAGCATTCTGCAAGTTGAACTTCTAAACTATTTCCGTCGATGGCGGCGAGACCAGAAACTAATCGCATACGTAGATTGGCGCGTACAGGTTGCAAGGTCAAGGTACCGCGTCCCGGACATCTGTGTTGTCCGCGGAAAACGCCCGTCATCACGAATCCTGGAGACAGCGCCATACATCGCGATCGAAGTCTTGTCCCCGGAAGACAGTTGGTCCGACATGGCCGAACGCATCGAAGACTACACCCGGTTCGGCATCGAAAACATTTGGGTCGTCGACCCGGTACGGCGGCGTGCTTGGCGGATCATCGGCGCCGAGCGCCATGAGGCGGTCGATCTTGCTTTGACGACGACCGACGGCGACTTCACTCTGCCGCTCCGCGAAGTCTTCGCGGAAATTGACGCGATCGAATAGACGCCGCTATTTCCGCCGGAACGCGTCGCTGAGTACGACCAGCTCGACGAGATCTCGCAAACCGTCACCCTTGGCTGATGCCGCTTTTGCGATGCCGTCGATTGCGGGCGCGTCGATCGCGTCGAACTTGCGGCCGCAGGCGTAGGTCATGAGACGGTCCGTTAGGAAGCGCGTGAACGCGGGCTTGCGCGTGGCGATCGCATCGCGCAGGCCGGCGATGTCGCTGAACTTTTCGCCGGTTGTCATTTCGCCCGATGCGTCGATGGCGGCGCCATTCGGGTACTTCGTCCGCCAGCGGCCGATGGGGTCGAAGTTTTCGAGCGCGAAGCCGGGCGGATCGATCGAACGGTGGCACGACATGCAGGACTCGTTCTCGCGATGTTTGGTCAGCAGATCGCGGACCGATTTCGCGCCGCGCACATCGGGGTCGAGCGCGGGCACATCGTCGGGAGGCGGGGAAGGCGGCGTGCCGAGAATGTTCTCCAGCACCCAGATGCCTCGTGTTACCGGCGACGTTTCGATACCGTTCGCCGACACTGTTAAAACGCTGCCGTGGCCGAGTAGTCCGGCGCGGCGGGAGTCGGTTAGCGCAACGCGGCGGAATTCTTGTCCGCCGGCGCTCGGCATACCATCGGATATCCCATACAGCCGCGCGAGGGGCTTGTTGATGAAGCTGTACCGCGCGTCGAGGAAGTCGTGCACGCTCTTGTTTTCATCGAGCAGGTGACGCATCAGCAAGCGCGTTTCGGTCTTCATTGCGTCCTGCAAGCCGTCGAAGTAGTACGCCGCGAACTGATCGCGTTCGGGCGGCATGTCGCCCAGCGAGCGCAGGTTCAACCAGGAATCCAGAAAACCGTCGACGAAGGCTTTGGCGCGCGGACTGGCCAACATTCGGCGTGTTTCGGCGCGCAGAATGTCATCGCGCAACAGTGCGCCCGAGGCGGCCTGTTTCAGCAATGCTTCATCCGGCATCGACGACCAAAGGAAATACGACATCCGCGACGCGAGTGAGTACGGATCCAACCGGCCCTTGTCCTGCGCCGTGGAGATGTACAAGAAAGCCGGCGAACACAACGCCGCTTTCAGCGCGTCTTTTAAAGCCGCTTCCGCGCCCGCACCGCGGCGCTTTTCGGCGACGGCCATCAGACGGTTCACTTCTTCCGTCGTTGCGGGACGGCGATACGCGCGTGAGGCGAAGTTGGCGATGATCTCGCGCGTGCGCTCGGGGGCGAACGGCCGATCGCCGTAGACGGCGCGCTGGCTTGCTGGAATGACGGGCGCGTTGAGCGGCCCGCGGATCTCGACATGATGAATGCGAATCTGCGGGATCTTGCCGTACTTCATCATCGCAATGCGGCCGGGGACGATGCCCGCGGCGACATTGCGCTGGTCTTCGGGGAGGAATTCCGGAAAGCGGCGCGCGAACTGCGAGAACACGCGGCGCACGTCGTTCATGCCGTTGGGAAAAATGAAGCGCGGCTGATAGCCGGCATCGAGGCGCACTTGAAACGTGAGCCAGTACGGGCCGCCATCTTCGAGCACGGTTTCGGCGAGCAGCGGTTGGATCGGCTGTTCATGCTGCAGGTAGCCAACGCGGGCGTTGCCGGCGACGACGCCGAAGCGGAATGGCGCTTCCGGATCGGTGCCAAACAACTTTGCGTCATATGGATTCTTGCGGTGCAACGCCTCGACCTGCACCTTTACTTCGTAGACGCCGTCGAAGGGAACGCCTTCGGAAAACGCATGCAGCGGCGCATAGGCGCCTTCGTAGTGCGGCGTGCGCGGATGCTCGAACAGCGACATGTACTGCGTCAGCTTGTTGGCTCTGCGCGCGCCGTCGAGCTCCTTCTGCTGCTGAAACTGGTCCTTAAAAACCCACGTGCGCGGCGCGGGCGGCGGTTGCGAAGGCAGCGCCTTGGCGACAACGGCTTCGGCTGCGTCAAGATATTGTTCGAGCAGGTAGCCGGAAGTCACCAGCGTTTCGCCGATGTTGTCCATGTGCGTCCATTGCTGATCGCGCGGGAACTTCGAGGTGGGGTCGAACTGATCCATCGGCATCTGAAACAGGTCGCCGATGGTGTTCAAGTACTCGCGGCGGTTCATGCGGCGGAGGACGATCTTTTCCGGCGCTTGCTTTGCGACGTGCGTTAGATACGCTTGCCGCTGCGCGGCCGTCGGTTGTTTCGGTGCGGATTTCGGGGGCATCGTGCCCGCTTCGACGCGGCGCATGATCGCCGCGATGTCGACGTCGCCGCGATCGAAGCGGCGATTGGCCATCTGTACGGTTTCGCCGTGGCATCCAATGCAGTACGTCTTCAGAAAGCCCGCCGCGTCGTCGACCGCGGCAAAGGCCAGCAACATCACGAAGTTCATATGCCGCGCAGTGTGCCTGTGGAGAGCGCGAATTTCTGCTGCTCAATGCCGAAGCGTTGCAGCATGCTGACGAAAAGATTCGACAGCGGCTGCTTGTTTAGGCCGCTGGTTGGGAACGCGTGATACTGGCCGTGTTTGAAGCCGCCGCCCGCAAGGACTACCGGCAGATTCAAGTTGGTATGTGCGTTGCCGTTGCCCATGCCGCTGCCGAACAGCACCATGGTGTGATCGAGCAGCGTGCCGTCGCCGTCGTCGATGGACTTGAGCTTGGTCAGGAACCGTGCGAACTGTTCCGACTGGTAGCGTTCCAGTTTGACGAGGAGTTCGATGGCCTCGGGTGCTTGGCCGTGGTGCGAGAGCGCGTGGTACTCCTTGCGGACGCCGAGCACGGAGGCCTCGAAGCCGCCCGCGATTTCGAGCGTCGCGATGCGGGTGGAATCGGTTTGCAGCACCAGCGCCATCAGGTCATAAAGCACTGGGATGTCATTTACCAGGCCGCGGTTTTCGGGCTCCAGCATCGGCGCGTTGGGCTTGGGAACGTTGGCCCATTTCTGGCGCAGTTCGAGCACCTTTTCGACATCGCGCACCGACGTGAAGTACTCGTCGAGCTTCTGTTGATCGCGCGCGCCGAGGCGATTTTTGAGCGACTTGGCGTCGCCGTGTACGGCGTCGAGAATTGATCCTTGTAATTGCAGGCGGTCCTTGGCGGCGGCGAGTCCGGCTTCGCTCTCATTGACGAACAGCTTGCGGAAAAGCTCGCGCGGGCCTTGGATTGGATTGACACGTGTGCCGCTACGCGTCCAACACATCATGCAGCCGCCGTGCAGGCCTTCTTCGGAACCGAGCGTCAGGGAAGGGAAGCGTGTCGCGCCTCCGACGGTTTCGGCCGCGCGCTGATCGATGCTGATGTTGCCGTCGGGCATGCCTTTCGCATCGACCTGGCGCACGCCGCTGAGGAAAGAGTGCACCGCGAAGTGCCCGCCTTTGACGCCGTGATCGAGACCGGAGAAGACGCTGATGTCCTTGCGATGTTCCTTGGCGACGGGTTCGAGCAGATGCGGGGTGTCGTAGTTGGCGCCGGTGGTTTGCGGAAAAAACTGTTGTGCGTAGAAACCGAACGCATTCCCGATTGCGGCCATGCGCATGGGGCGGACAGTCTTCGCATTGGCGCTCAACGCGGTGACGGCGAGTCCGGATCGCACCACGTTCGCGCCAAGGGAATCAAGAATCGGCAGAGCGAGACGGACGCCGGTGGCTCGCAGAAAGAAGCGGCGTCCGGCGAGATCGGGTCGCGAAGTCGGCATGACTGCATCTTATCATCGGCGGGAGGTACTATTAAGTGATGTCCGACTTCGTCGTTCCCATTCTTGCCTGCGTGGCCTATTTCGCCATGATGCGATGGGTACTACCGCGCTTCGGTGTGAGCACTTGAATGAGCGGCGATTGCGGCCCGGCGGGCCGCGGCGCTGATTCATCGAAACCTGTGTCTCCGTCCATGTCGAATCGTACATCGAATTCCGGAAGCGGATCCGGTGGTGATACGATCCATTCGCGGTAACGGGTCCGGCAGTTATTCCGATTCCGGCGACGGCTGCTTCGGCAAATGCGTCGCCGTTGGAGAGGCGCTCGATCCAGACACTTGCGGGACAGAGCTGCCCTCGGAGGGCCAACCGCAAAACTACCAGACTATTTCTTGTTTGGAGCCGCCGCACGGATTTCCGACACGCCAGTCTGTCCTTTACGAAAAACAATTTCCCAGAATGAGTCGCTGCCGATGAAGAGCCGGGCTCGCGCGCCGGCTTCCTTGTCGGTATCGCCAGGATCGAGGCCAACAGTCATCGGGTACCAGCCGCCGCGCTCGACGATCCGTTCGGGCTCAGACCAGCCCTTGGGATTGGAAATATCAGGGTTGGTGCTCACGTAGATGCCCTCGGCGGGCCAACCGGGCTCGCAACAGGAGCGGTTCAGGAGCATCACCCATTCACCGAGTTCGCGGTTGAAGTGAATGGACGGCCCCCAGAACGCATCGGCGTTTGGACGCTCCCAGGGGGTCTTGACCGGAATGACCGGCGTGACAGGGCCATCAATGCCGGGAGATTCCCACGCCCCGTCATGGTATTTGAATACCGAGCCGGCTTGATCGTAGCGATGCTCGTACGGCAGCCGTGCGAGCGCGACGCCTTGTTCGGCGGCTTCTCCGGTGTAGTTGGAAAAAAGGAAGTAGAAAAATTTTCTCTCCTTGTCCAAAACTACCGAGAAGTCGCCGTGGCCGCCGGCGAAGTAGCCGTTCTCCGCTTTACAGTTCGGCTCGCCGCGGGCCCGCAGTACGATGCCCATATTCTTGAACGTTTGGCCGTTGTCCTTGGATACCAGCGCCCCGATCATTGGCACCGAGAGATAAATACCGGTTGCGTCGCTCTCGCAAACGTCCCATTGTTCATGGTGGTACCACGCAAAGAT
>VFZQ01000228.1 GCA_016871135.1 Acidobacteriota bacterium
CCCGCAAAGCGATCCGGCAATCCGACTTCGCGAATCCGGACGCCCACGGTTCGCACGGCGTGATCGTAGAAATTTCGCTGGCTGCGAATCATGACAACTTCATTCTTCATGCCGCGCGTGTCGGGCAGCCGGGCCATTTTCACCGGATCGAGTCCGGCCACACACGCCGCCGTGCCAACAAGCAATCCCGCCGCCGCGCCGCTCGTGACAATGCCAGCTTCTGCGCCGGTGATTTCGGCGATCGTCAATGACGCGGCCGCTTGCAACTCAGCAATATCGACGCAGGCCGATCCCGCCTCGGCCATCGCGGCCAGGACCTCGGGCGCGAGATAGCCACCCGACACGCGTGTCGATGGTCCTTTTGCATTGATCAGCGTGCGAACGTTGAGGTCTTCATAAATACCCATACGGACTGTTATTGTATGGCATGCTCCGCCGAGCCCTTCTTCACACGCTGTTCGCGCCGAAGTTCGACACCGGAGATCCAGCCATCTCTTCGCGTCCCGCAACCTAGGCGGCATGCTACGTTGGAGGATTCCCCCGCAATGGATTTCCTCGCAGGACTCAACCCCGAACAACGTGAAGCGGTCGCTCATACGGAAGGCCCGCTGCTGATACTCGCCGGAGCCGGTTCCGGCAAAACGCGCGTCATTACACACCGCATTGGCCACCTGATCAAAGAAAAAGGCGTACCGCCGTACGCGATCATGGCGGTGACGTTTACCAACAAGGCGTCGAAGGAGATGCGCGAGCGCGTCGCGAAGCTCCTTCAAGAATCGGATCCGAACCGCCTCCCGAAACTCTCCACCTTTCACTCGTTCTGTGTGCGTTTCCTGCGACGCGACGGCGCGCGGCTCGCCGACATCCGGCGGAACTTCACGCCGACATTCAACATCTACGACGACGACGATCAGATCTCGGTCATCAAGCAGATCTACAAAGCGCTCGGCCTCGATGAAAAATTCATGCAGTACCGCGCGGCGCTGTCGCGCATTTCGCAAGCGAAGTCGTCGAAGGAAACTCCCGCCGATTTCTACAAGCAAACGGTCGACCCGCGGATGTCGCGGCTCGCCGTTGTCTACGAGCGCTACGAAGCGCGGCTGATCGAAGCGAACGCGCTCGACTTCGACGATCTGCTTCTCGAAACCGTTCGGCTGCTGTCCTACGACAAAGATCTGCGCGACCGCTACAACGACTGGCTGCGCTACATCATGATCGATGAGTATCAGGACACCAACCGCACACAGTATGAGTTGATGCGCTTGCTCACGGCCAAGCATGGCAACGTCGGCGTGGTCGGTGATGAAGACCAGTCGATCTACAGTTGGCGCGGTGCCGACATCCGCAACATCCTCGACTTTGAAAACGACTACCCCGACGCCAAGGTCATCCGCCTCGAACAGAACTATCGCTCGACGAAGAATATTCTCGAAGCAGCCGGCGCCGTCGTCGAAAACAACTTGCAGCGCAAGGGCAAAAAGCTCTGGACCGATTCCGACAACGGAGAGAAGGTCACGGTGTTCGAAGCGCTCGATGGCGAGAACGAAGCGCTCTACATCGCCGATCAAGCCAACAAGGTGCTCGGCAGCGATCCGCACACGCGCGTCGCCGTCCTTTACCGAACCAACTTTCAATCCCGTCAGATTGAAGAAGCGCTGCGGCGCTATGGGCGGCCGTACATCGTCGTTGGAGGCTTTAGCTTCTATCAGCGCGCTGAAGTAAAGGACATTCTTTCGTACCTCAAGGCGGTGCAGGCGCCGGACGATGGTGTCTCGCTTCTGCGCATCATCAACACGCCCGCGCGAGGCATCGGCAAGACGACCTTGGAGCAAGTCGAACAATACAGCCTCGCGAATCAAATGTCGTTCCGCAAAGCGCTGGATCAAATGCTCGCGGACAAGCAACTCGGCGCGCGCGCGGAGAGTTCGCTGCGAGGCTTCGTGCAGTTGATGGACGAGTTGCGAGAGACCGCCTCCACCGAAGACGTCCACGACATCCTCAACGCGATCGTCGAGAAATCGGGCTATCGCGCGATGTTGAAGAGCGATCCCTCGCCCGACGCCGAAACGCGCCTCGCCAACATCGACGAACTTCTTAACGCCGCGGCCGAGGCCGCCGAGAGGGGCGAGACGGTCACCGATTTCCTCGACCACGCCGCGCTTGTCTCCGACTCCGATCAACTCGACAGCGCCGCGCGCATCAGCTTGCTTACGATGCACAACGCTAAGGGCCTCGAATTCCCGCACGTCTTCGTCGCGGGCATGGAGGAAGGCCTGTTCCCGCATCAGCGCTCGCTCATCGACAACAATTCGATGGAAGAAGAGCGGCGCCTCTGCTACGTCGCAATGACGCGCGCCGAGCAAAAACTCACTTTGAGTTGGGCGCGCTTCCGCCGCAAGTTCGGAGGCGGCCCGAACGAACCGACTCTGCCATCGCGATTCCTCAAGGAAGTGCCCGGGCGTCTGGTCGAACGCAAAGGCGTGCGCACGAATTACCGCGACGACGATGACGACGATCTCGATGTCGATCTCCAAACGGAGCGGTTCGAGGTCCGGGAGTCGGCGCAGCGAAACACGTACACCGGCAAGACGTACAACTCGGTGGATAACGTGCGCGGCTTCTTCAAGGAACGCGGCATCAACGTGCCCGCGCCTAAACAGTATTCGGCACCCGCCGCGGAACCGAGGCCGTACGCGGTGCCACCGCCAAAACCGGCGCCCTATAAAGCCCCGACGTTGTTCGACGAACCGCCGAAGCCGCCCGCGACGCCCGCGCCGAAGCTTGCCGGATCGTTAGCCTATGGCGCTCCACCCGCCCAGAAGTCCCCGGCCAAACGCCCGGGTACGGAGTACGTCGGCATCACCGTCAACCACTCGAAATTTGGCCGCGGCACCGTGCTGCGTCAAGAGGGTGAGGGCGAGGATGCTAAACTGACCATTAGCTTCCCCGGTTACGGCCTGAAAAAGCTAGTAGCCAAATTCGCAGGAATCAACCGCTAAGAATGAACACGACGAACATTACCGACAAAGCAGAACGCAAGGCAGTGAAGCGCAAGGCGCGCAAGGCTGCGCCGCCGAAGGCAAAACGTGCCGAAGGCGTAGCGCGCGGATCGAACAAGAAGAAGGTCAAGGTCCTCGCCAAAGGCCAGCGCAAGCGCTAACGATTTTCGTAGTCTCGAACAATTAGGGCGGCTTCGCGCCGCCCTTTTGACATTCCCCGACGGAGGCCCGCATGGGAAATTTGTTTCGCACCAAGAACATCGACCAGTTGATCGAGGAGTCGGAACAGAAAGGGCGCAGCCTCGCTCGCACGCTGGGTCCGTGGAGTCTCACCGCTCTCGGCATTGGCGCCGTAATCGGCGCGGGTATTTTCACGCTCACTGGCACGGCCGCGGCGGGACTGACGCTGAACACGCATTCGATTTTGCATGCGCCTGTACTCGACCTGTTGTGGAACGGCCCGAACGCGGTGTCGACGATCGGCCGTCCAGGCGCCGGTCCGGGCGTCGCGTTGTCGTTCGTGATTCTCGCGCTGATCTGCGGGCTAGCCGGCCTGTGTTACGCCGAACTCGCATCGATGATTCCGGTTGCCGGTAGTGCGTATACATACGCATACGCAACGCTTGGCGAAATCGTCGCCTGGATCATCGGTTGGGATCTCATCCTTGAGTACGCCGTGTCGAACATGGCTGTCGCCGTCGGCTTCTCTGCGTACTTCAACTCGATCCTCGACGCGCTTTTCGGCGTGCACCTGCCTCGAGAACTCAGCGAGCCGATGATCGTCAACGGCGAATTTTCCGGGGCATGGTTCAACGTACCGGCGCTGCTGATCATCCTCGTGCTCTCGGCGATTCTCGTGCGGGGAGTAAAGGAAAGCGCGGGCGCCAACAACGTGATGGTGCTCATCAAGGTCGCCGCGATTCTCATCTTCGTCATCGGCGCGTCGCGCGCTGTCAACACAACGAACTGGCAGCCGTTCATGCCCAACGGATTCAGTGGCGTACTGACCGGCGCGGCCATCGTCTTCTTCACCTACATCGGGTTCGACTCGGTCTCCACCGCCGCCGAAGAGTGCAAGAATCCTAAGCGCGATCTTCCGCTCGGCATCTTCTTCACACTCGGAATCTGCGCCATCCTCTATGCCTCGGTCGCGCTGGTTCTCACCGGCATCGCCGATTGGCGTTCGTTGAACAACGCCGCGCCCGTGGCCAACGCGCTCAAGGCGATCGGCTTCGAAGGGCTGCAAGGCGTCGTAAGCGTCGGCGCAGCGATCGGCATGATTAGTTCGCTGCTGGTGTTTCAGTACGGCCAGGCACGCGTCTGGTTCGCGATGTCGCGAGATAAACTGCTGCCGGACATTTTCAGCAAGGTTCACCCCAAGCATCAAACGCCGCATATTTCAACCTGGGTAGCCGGCTTTGCGGTTGGAGTGCCCGCGGGAATCTGGGATATCGGCACATTCGCCGACTTGTCCAACATCGGCACGTTGTTTGCGTTCGCGCTCGCTTCAGCCGGCGTGATCGTGCTTCGAAAGAACCAGCCGGACCGGCCGCGCGGCTTCCGCGTTCCGCTTGTTCCGCTGATTCCGATCCTTTCGATCCTCATGTGCGTCATCCTCATGATGAGCCTGCCGCTTGAGACGTGGATTCGGTTTTTCGTCTGGCTGATTATCGGGTTGATCATCTACTTCCTCTACAGCCGGCCGCGTCTCGAAAACGCCAGATGAAACTTCTCGGCCTCACATTCGCCGTGGCGCTCCTCATAGCGACGACCATTCCGGCAAGCTTGGCAAGAGACCTCGGCGCGCGGCTGATCATCGCAGCCGGTATCTATTTCGCAGCCACAACCGGCCGCGAGTAACACTTTGGGGCCCAAAAACGCCTTATACTAGACGAACGCCGTCTTGACGGCGAAGATCAACCCCAAACTACAAGGAGTTCATACGGTGAGAATTCTCAGCCTGACCTTCGCCGGCTTGATGCTGGCGGCGATTACAAGCCCTGCGGCGGAAAAGCCCCCGGCTGACCACGTGAAGTGGATGAAAGACCTCGGCGCGCAGATGGGCGCCATCCGCAAAGGAAGCGACGTCGCGAAAAACGCCACGGACATGCAGGCGACACTTAAGCTTGTCGGCGCGTTCTGGAAGACGCGGAGTTCCGACATCGCCATGAAATCCTGCGGCGAATCCTTCAAGGGCGCGGCCGCCGTGGCCAAAGCCGGAGACGACAAAGAGGCGCTCGCCGCTGGAATGAAGATGATCGGCGCGGGCTGCAAAGGCTGCCACGACGCGCACCGCGAAAAGATTTCGGACACCGAAAACCTCATCAAGTAATCTGCGCAACGAAAGAACTTCAAAAGGCCCCGCCAGCCGGGGGCCTTTTGTTTGTTAGCGGTCCAGCACGAATCGGATGACGTCTTCGTAGACCTCATCGCGATTGGTTTCCAGCAACAAGTTGTGCCGCGCTCCGGAATACAATTTCTCATCCTCGCTGCGGCGACGAAGTCCATGCAAGGAACCGCTGCTCCGGCTTGGCGATTGTGTCGGCGTCGCCGTGCAGCATCAACAGCGGCGCGCGAATCGCGGCCGCGTTGCGTTTCACGTTTTTCACGGTTTGAAAGAATGTCTGAAAAGCCGGCCCTGTCGCGCGCTGATGGAAAAGCGGATCACCCAGATACTGCCGCACCAAGTCTTCATCGCGTGAGACCTTGTCGACGCCAAGCCTCGGCGACAGATTCGCGCGCGGTGCAACCATCGACAGGAGCTTGCCGATGAGCAGTATCATCGGCGACACCGACACTTTCCCCAACGGCGCGGCCAACGTAATCAGCGGTGTCGAAACGCCCGTCGACGCCGCCCAATCCAACACGACGATCGATCCGAGCGACAGCCCAAGTATCGCGTCCGGCTTCACATGATCGACAACGGCCGATAGGTCCTCGCGCATCGGAGACCAAACGCGCGGCAGTTCGCGCTCGCTGCCATGACCCGGCAGATCGAAACCATGCAACTCGATTCCAGCCTCCGCCATCGCTCGGGCCAGCATCTGATACGGCAGGATCTCCTTGTGCTCGCCGTAACCATGCACAAAGAGCAGCCGCCGGCGTGAGTTCGCCGGCGCATTTCGGATCGCGGCGATCGCCCGCCGCGGCCCCGCTATCTCATAACGCAGCTCAGGAGAAAGGCCAGACACGTTCAATCGTCTTCGACAACATCCACATCTTGTCGTCTTCGTTCAGAAACTTCATATCGTCTCGAACCACGCGCAGCGTCTGCTCATAGGTCGCGTGCGGCAAGCAGACCGGCCAATCGGTCGCCCACATCAGCCGTTGCGGGCCGAACGCCTGATGCAGCCGCTTCACATGCTCTTGCGAATCCATCCACGGATACTGCTGCTTCGACAGCGCCCACGTGTGCGAGATCTTGACGAACAATTTCGGGTGACGCTTCAGCGCAATCAACTTTTCCAACTCCGCGGGTTGCGCAACAGGCGTATCGGCCATGTGATCGACGACGATCGTCAACTCGGGAAACCCATCAATCAGTGTGCCGATCTCCGGCATCCGCGATATCGGCGCAAGCAGCGTCATCGGCACGCCTAACTCCGAGCATCGCTTGAACAGCGGCTTCATCAACGGTCCGCGAATCCAATCGCCCGACGCGTTCGCCGCGGGCGACAAGCGAACGCCGCGACAACCGGCTTCCGTCAACTCCGCCAGATGCTCGGGCGCGTCCGGGTTCTCCGGATTCACCCGGCACACACCCTGGAAATACTGCGGATACTTCTTCAGCGTGCTCAACAGGAACGAGTTGTCGAACATGTAGTGGCGGACCTGAATGATCACGGTTTTGGCCACGCCATTTTTCTTCATCAACTCGATTAGCATCTCCGGAGACTTATCGTCTTCGGGATGCGAAGAGTTCCCCTTCCAGTACGGATAGCGGGGATCTTTCTTGTACACGTGTACGTGCGGGTCGATGATTCGATAGGGTGTGGCGGCGCTCATTGCAGCTCCAGCCGCGAGCAGTTCACGGCGTGTCATACATAGATACTGTACGTCATCGGTACACTAATCTGATGGAAGCCTTTGCGATTTTCGCTATCTCGCTCGCCGTATTGCTTGTCTGCGCCAAGTACTTCGTCGAAAGCGCGGCACTGCTTGCGGAAGCGGCCGGCGTTTCTCCACTCGTAGTCGGCATGACGGTCATTGCGTTCGGAACGTCGGCGCCCGAACTTGTCGTTAATACGCTCGCTGCCTATCGAGGCGAGACTGGCCTCGCCTTCGGCAACGTCGCCGGATCTTGCATTGTCAACTCCGGATTCGTCCTAGCCGTTACCGCGTTGATCCGTCCGCTACGCGTCGAGACCTCGATCATCACGCGGGAGATTCCGATGCTCATCGCGGGCGTCGCGGCGCTACTCATCTTAGCCGCCGACAACGTTTTAAGCCGTGCCGATGGACTGATCCTGCTTCTGCTGTTCGGCATCTTCCTCTACTACACAGCCATCTACGCCGCCGCCAAGCGCGCTCTCGAAGGCCCCGATCCGTTCGCCGAAGAGGTTGCGGCCAACGCCGTCACCCGGAAGCCATCGGCAAAGGACGGCATCATACTGCTGGCGTGTCTCGCGGGCGTCTCGATCAGCGCCGGTTACGCGGTCGAAGGCGCCAGCGCGCTCGCTCGCGTGTTCGGACTGTCCGAGGCGCTAATCGGCCTTACGATCGTATCGCTCGGCACTACACTTCCGGAATTGACTACCTGCATCATCGCCGCGCGCCGCGGCAATGCCGACATCGCGCTCGGCAATGTCGTTGGATCGAATCTGTTCAACATCATGGCCATCGGCGGCAGCGTCGCAACCACACGTGCGGTCCCCGTGCCGGATGGGGGGGCAAG
>VFZQ01000229.1 GCA_016871135.1 Acidobacteriota bacterium
GACGATAATCTTCTCGTACTTAATGCCGAGCGCATCAAGGTGTTTCATCCAATGCAAATTCGGCTCGTAGTTTTGATCGAGCGTGCCGACCGCGATCATCAGCTTTGGCTTAAGGCCCTTGCGGGCGGCAAGATCATAGGTATTGAAGCCCTTTGCAAAAAGATATCCGGAGGGCGGTCCTTCCTGGCCGCCGTGTTCATGGGCGTGGCGCTCGTATTGGTGCCCGCCGCCGAAGGGCGCCGCGGAGCAGAAGAGTTCCGGACGATCGAAAGCGATACGCGCTGAACCTCTGCCCCCTTGCGAGAATCCCTCAATGCCTCGCGCCCGCCAATCAGCAATCGTTCGGTAGGTCTTATCGATGTGCGGAACCAGCTCTTCAAGCAGCGTCTTTTGACCAAACGATTTGTAGGCGGGGTAGTCGTAGTGGCTCACGGCGCCGCCGTTTGAGAAGACGTAGATCATTGGCCTGGCTTCGCCCGAGGCGATAAACTTGTCGAAGTGCGCGGCCATCCCGACGCTCTTGTTTTCGCCTCCCGGACGGCCGCCGTGCAAGTAGTAGATGACCGGATAACGCGTCGTCGAAGTCTCGTAGCCGGGAGGTAGATATATTGCGTAGCCAATCGCGGTGTCGTGAATCTTCGAGCAGTACGTCGCGTGTTTGACGCGCGGGTGCGCATTCTTCGGTAGTTCGTTCACCCAGCGAAAATCGGCGGGCGGCGTGGGATGCTCCTGTGCGGCCGCGCAAAAACAAATCACACTGGGAATAACCACGCCAAGTCGCGTCATCTTCACACTGCAAAGGATATCAAGATCATGGAACGCCTAAAAGGCAAAAACGTCCTCGTCACCGGCGCCAGTTCCGGCATCGGGCAGGCCATCGCGATACGCTTCGCGAAGGAAGGCGCAAGCGTCGCTGTCAATTACTTTCGCGGAAAGGACGGCGCGGATGCGACTGTCGCAGGAATGCCCGCGGGTCAAGGGTTCACAGTACAGGCCGATGTTTCCGATGAGTCGCAAGTGAAAGCGATGTTCGCCGATGTGACGGCGAAGTTGGGCGGGCTCGATGTGCTCGTCAACAATGCGGGCATTCAGAAGCCTTGCCCGTCGCACGAAGTCGAGATGATGGACTTCGACCGCATCCTCGGGGTCAATCTGCGCGGCCCCTTCCTGTGCGCGCGCGAAGCGATTCGCGTGTTCCTGAAACAGGGCAAGGGAGGCGTCGTGCTCAACAACTCGTCAGTGCATGAAGTGATTCCGAAACCGAAATACGTCAGCTACTCGATCACAAAAGGCGGCATGGAAAACATGACGCGGTCGTTAGCGCTTGAATACGCCGATCGCGGGATTCGTGTGAACGCCGTCGGCCCAGGCGCGATCGTGACGCCGATCAATCTGGCGTGGATCAATAACGACAAGGCCCGCGGCGAAGTGGAGAGCCATATTCCCATGGGCCGCGCGGGAGGCTCTGATGAGATCGCGTCCGTGTTTGCGTTTCTCGCCTCCGACGAAGCGTCCTACATTACTGGTCAGACGATCTTCGCTTGCGGCGGATTGACGCTGTTCCCGGAGTTCCGCGTCGCTTGGGCGTCGGGAGAATAACGCATGACCGCGGAGACGATCGCGCTGCTGCTTGCCGCTTACTGTGGAATCGGACTATGTTTCGCGATTGCGTTTGTCTTCGTACTGATGCCGCGCTACGACCGCGCGGCGCGTGGCGCTTCTCTCGGATTTCGGCTGCTGGCGCTACCGGGCGCCGTTCTGCTGTGGCCGCTATTGGCGCTCAAGTTATGAAACGCCCAACGCGCGACGCGCACTACTGGATCTGGCTCCTGATGCCGCTGTTGTTGCTGACAATTATCGGACTATCGCGATGAGCGTTCACTATCAGGCCGTCATCTGGAATCGGCAGAAGAAGATCTACGACGCGACAGCGATTGGTGCGATCATTGCGTACCTGGCCTTGTTCATCGGACTTGGCGCCGCGCTACATCCCAACGCGACCATCGAAACACTGCTCATCCGCGCATTCGCGACAGCCGCGTTTTTGTTGCTTCATCTCATTCTGGCGATCGGGCCGCTCAGCCGGTTGGACAAGAGGTTTCTGCCGCTCTTGTACAACCGGCGGCATCTGGGCGTGTTGATGTTCACGCTGGCGCTGGCACATGGCGCATTTTCGATCGTCCAGTTCCACGGGTTTTCGGATCGCCCGGCGATCGTTAATCTCATCGACAGTTTTCCAAGTTTTCAACTCGCGGGCGTGGCAGCGCTGCTCATTCTCGCCGTGATGGCATCAACCAGCCACGACCTCTGGCTGCACTGGTTGACGCCGCCGGTTTGGAAGCGGCTGCATATGGGCGTCTACGTCGCCTATGCTCTGCTCATTGCACATGTGGCGTTCGGTTACTTGCAGGCGGAGAGCAGTCCGTTCCCGCTGGCGATGACACTTGCCGGCGCAATTGCATTAAGCGCGCTGCATGTCGCCGCCGCGCGCCGAGAACGGGCGATCGATCTGAACGAAACCGCCGTGTGCGAGCTCGCCAAGATTCCCGATAACCGCGCCGTCATCGTTTGCGCCGGCGGAGAACGCATTGCCGTGTTCCGCAACGGCGATGCCGTGTCGGCAGTCTCGAACGTCTGCCGCCATCAGAATGGACCGCTCGGCGAAGGCAAGATCATCGACGGCTGCATCACCTGCCCGTGGCACGGATATCAATACGATCCAGCGACCGGGCGCGCGCCCGCTCCGTTCGACGATAAGATTCCCGTTTTCGAAACGCGTGTCGAGAACGGAATGGTCTACGTGAATACGCGTGTAGTGAGGTAGGGATGGAGGAGTTCTATGTCGGCTATCAATCGTACGCGCCAAAAGAGTTGGGCGCTTTCCTCCGCCGTTTGGCCGTTGCTCTGTTGGTGTTTGTTCTTCTTGTGGCTGGTGGGGTTGTATTCACGCAAGGCGGATTCGCAAAAAGCTATTTTGGATTCGGCGTTTTAGAAACCTTTGAAGGAACTGTTGACGGCGCATGGCTGACCACGCCCGGCAAACAAGCGCTCGCGCTAGTTGGCGAGGGCAAGCGCGGGTTCGCGACGGTGCGCGGACACGTCAGAGTGACGGGGCAGCGCATCGAGCGCGACGGCGTTGCGATGATCGAAGTGGCATCGATAACGCCAATTGCCGGGGCGGCAACGCCCTCGGCCGATATCGATCTCGGTCCGCTCACACTGACCGGCGAAATCGTCGACACGAAGTGTTATCTCGGCGTAATGAACCCCGGCGCGGGCAAACTGCACAAGGACTGCGCGCGCAACTGCCTGCGCGGCGGAATTCCCGCCGGTATCGTCGCGGCGGGCAAGTTGTACTTTCTGGCAGGGGCCGACTTCAAGGAACGCGCCGGAACACGCGCGACCGTGAAGGGACGGGCTTTGCAACGCGCGGACCGTTTGATTTTACACGTGGAATAATTCGCGTGGCGCGAGGGCTTTCCTCTCGTGATTACGCAAACGTTTTTCGGCTTGAAACAACTCGCGCTCGTGCGCGAGCGGCTTCGCGGCAGCAGTCCTTTCGAAGGAGTTCTCGACTTTCTGCACGTGCGAGTGATCGACGATGGCAGCGAGCACATTCCAATGCAGGGCCCCTGCGTCGTCGTCGCCAATCATCCACACGGAATTCTCGACGGCGCCGTTCTTATGTCGATCCTGCGGCGCCGGCGAGCCGATGTGAAGATCCTGGCCAACAAGGCGCTGGAAGCGATCGAGGAACTGCGGGGCGATATCGTCGCGATCAATCTTAACAGACCCAGTCCCGCGCGCCTGAGAGAGGCAATCGACCACGTCGCGAACGGCGGTTTGCTCGTCGTCTTTCCGGCCGGGTCGGTGTCCGGCTTGGGCGGCGACGACGATTGGAAAGCGGGCGCGGCGCGGCTCATCGACATGATGCGCCGGCGGGCCCCGGAGACTGTGATCGCGCCCGTTTCCATCGCCGGTCGAAATAGTTTGTTCTTCCACTTGACCGGTTTCTTCTCCCGAAAGCTCCGGACCGCGCTGCTGTTGCGCGAGCTCTGGAATAAGCGTGGTAAAACCGTCGAAGTCCGCATCGGCAAACCCGCTTTGGCCTCGCGCGTGTTTCAGGAGCGCGACGCCGCCCGCGTGATTCGGTACCTCCGTTGGCGCGTCGACCTGCTGGCGAAACACGAGCCGTTTCGCACTCTGACCTCGATGCCGCTGCGCCGCGCAACCCAGCCACATCAACCGGTGATCGAGCCGCGGTCCGCGGAGAGCATGCAGGCCGAGGTCGCCGCGCTGCTCGTTACAGTCGCGGCCGGCGAACTAACCGCGTACATCGCCGAGGCGAACCAGATCCCCATGACGCTGCTGGAAATCGGACGGCTGCGCGAGATCACCTTTCGCGCCGCCGGCGAGGGCACCGGAACACCATGCGATCTCGACTCGTTCGACAACCACTATCTGCATCTCTTCCTTTGGAACACGAAGAAACGAGAGGTCGCCGGCGCGTATCGATTGAAGCCGGTCGACTCAAACACGCCGGTCGCGGAACTCTACACTTCGACACTGTTTCGCTACGACCGGCGCTTTCTGCAAAGCCTCGGCGCCGGAGTTGAACTCGGCCGGTCTTTCATTCGCGCGGAGTATCAGCGCAGTTTCTCCGCGCTACTGCTGTTGTGGAGGGCGATCGGGGCATGGGTTGTCGACCACCCCGAGCATACCGTTCTGTTTGGTCCAGTCTCGATCAGCAACCGCTACGGATTTCGCGCACGGCAAGCCATCTACAGCTTCTTGCCGCAAACGGCGTGGATGGAAAGCCTGGCGAGGAAAATACGTGCGCGGACGCGGTTTGGCGCTGATAGCGCCGCCAATGAAGCGCGCGACGTCGATGAACTCGACGAGGCCGTCGGCGGCATTCCAGTGCTGCTTCGCCAGTACTTGAAACTCGGCGGCAAGCTTGTCGGCTTCAACGTCGACAAAGAGTTCGGGGATGTGCTCGACGGCATGATCGTCGTCGATTTACACAAGACCGATCGGAAGCTGCTTGATCGCTACTTCACGCGCGAGGGCGCGGAAAAAATCCTCTCGAAAGGCTCTCTATGAAATACCTCAGCATCGCGCTGCGCGCCGTCGCGGCCGTCATTCTGTTGCAGACGCTCTTCTTCAAATTCACCGCGGCGAAGGAGTCGGTGTACATCTTCTCAACGCTCGGCGCCGAACCCTGGGGCCGTATCGGCTCCGGTGTAATGGAATTGATCGCGTCGGTCCTGCTGCTGTGGCCGCGCACGGCCGCTATCGGGGCGGCGCTGTCGCTCGGCATCATTAGCGGCGCGATCGTGAGCCATGTTACGACGCTGGGCATTACGATTCCAGCGGTCGGCGACCACGGCGAGTTGTTCGCGCTTGCAGTCATCGTTTTTCTCTCCAACGCAACCGTGCTGTTACTGCATCGCCGCGAGTTGCCGGTTATAGGCGCGCTTCTCTAGGCGCCGGCCGTCGGTGACGAATTGGATCAGGCCACTGTTGTCGGTGCGGAACACTCGCACGCTGCGCTGTTCGAGGCGTTTCAGTACATCCGGATGAGGGTGGCGGTACAGATTCTCGAATCCCGCCGAAACGATCGCGAACAACGGACGCGCCGAGTCGAGCAAATCCGCAGTCGACGACGTCCGGCTGCCGTTATGCCCCAGTTTTAGGACATCGACGTGGCCCGGTAGTTTACCCTCCCCGACGATACGGTATTCGATTTCTTTCTCGGCGTCGCCGGTGAGCAGGAACGAACGCTCACCGAAGGACACCGTCATCACCAGCGAGTCGTTGTTGCGAGGAACATCGGTTGGCGTGTAGTCACCGAACGGCGCAATCACGCGGATTTGCGCGCCGCCGATCGTGAGTTCTTCGCCGCCGGTTCGCGCGACGACTTGCACGCCGTAGCGCTCCGCCGCCGCACGCACGCGCCGCCACACTTCGCTATCCCCCATCGCGCCAACCCACAATTCGCTTGGCCGGAAATTCGCTATCAGCGAAACGAGTCCGCCGGCGTGATCCTCATGCGCGTGCGTGAGCGCTAGCACGTCCAGCTTCTGAAAAGACCGCGTCCACAGGTACGCCGACACAACGTCTTCACCCAGGTCGAGCCGCGGCTTTGGCCGCCCCTTGAATTGGGGCACACCGCCGCCATCGACTAAGACCGTCTTGCCTTCCGGCGTAACGATCAACACGCTATCGCCTTGACCTACATCGATTGTCGTAACTTCCAGGAACCCGCGCTCGACCAAAGGTGCGAAGGGATGCGCGACCAGCAGCGCGAACAAGCCGATCACCAGCGTAAGCGCGGCCCAGCGCAGCGCACCGGCGCGCCGAGCGAGTAGCGCGAGTATGACCAGCGCCGCGGTAAAGGCGATCGCCAGCCAGACCGGCGGATCGGGAATTCGCCAGTCCGGTTCGATCGCCGCGAAGAATTCGGCTATGTAGCGCGATGCGCTGAGCAGCGCTCCAGCCGCGCTCGCAAGCAGCGGAATGCCGGTCACGACGGCGGCGAAACCGATCACCACTACACCGTTCATCAATGGCACAATCACGACGTTGGCCGCCAATCCGCTGAGCGACGCGCGATGAAAGTAGAGCGCCATCGGAAGCGCGAGGGCCACCTGGACAATCGCCGAAAGCATAAAGATCTCGTAGCCGGAAAGTCCCGCGCGAACGGTGAACTCCAACATCTTTTGGCAGACCGATTCCGGGATACGGGTCCAAAGTGAGATCGTTTCGGCCAGGAGGCGCGCCTCGACTCGTTTCCTGGCGACGGAGAATGGCAAGTCGATGTCCCGGAGTGCGTCGCCGGCGTTACGGAAGCCGCCAACAATAGGCTGTGTGATCGCTTCAAACAGCGGCGCCGCCAACGCGCCGATTGCGAGAACGCTCAGCACGCTCAACTGAAAACTGCCTTCGAAGAGCTGGCCCGGATCGACGAGCAGAAATACGATCACGACGACCGAGAGTGTGTTCAGAATGTGTGTCGCCCGAAACCACCATTGCGCGATCAGAAAAATCGTAAAGCCTCCGGCCGCGCGCGCGACTGGAGCCATCATTCCTGCGGAGAGAGCGAAGGTCCATGCGGCCAGCAGCGCCAGGATTAAAGAGAGGCCGTTCCGTCCCGTCGACCTACGGAACAACCACAGCAGGTTACCCGCAAGCACAGTTAGGTGAATACCGCTGATGACCAGGGCGTGATAGGTGCCGGTGCGTTTGTAGTGATCGATCCATGCTCGTTCCAGACGCGTGTTCTCGCCGGTGAGCACAGCCTGCATCATAATCGTCTTGTATTCGTCTCCCGCGTAGAGCGCTGCGAGGCGATCTAGCGTTAGCGTCCGCAGCGAGAAAAGCGCGGTGTCGAAACGGTTGCCGCACTCGCCGGACTGGACGGTAATATCGGCGCCGGTGCGGGTCGAGACGTTCCAGAAGATTTCGCGGCGAGCGAGGTAGCCCTCGATATCGAACGCGCCCGGATTGCCGTAGTTGTGTGGGGCCCGGATTCGCCCCTCGAACTCGACGCGCTGTCCGTAGCGCAGCGGCGGCGGCGGCTGGCCTTCGCGCAGATTGACGTTCACACGCGCGCGCGCACCCGGCTCCAACTCCATCGTGAACTGCTCGCGGTTTTCCGAGAATACGGGCGGCTCGACGATGCAACCGGACACAATGACCGTCTCCTGAGCGGTGGCATCGATCACCGGACGGGGCCCAGCCGCGTGGTATCGGACCGCCGCGATGCCGAGCGCCGCGGCGGCGAATCCAAGACAGGTCGTTCGGCGCCACTTGGCGCCGCGAAGGAGCGCGAACGCGCCAAAGAACAACAACAAAAGCGCCGCTTCGCCGATCGAGAATGGGGCGACGC
>VFZQ01000230.1 GCA_016871135.1 Acidobacteriota bacterium
AGGCCGGCGCCGCCGCCCAACCGGAGGCGCTTGCCAAGTCGCAGCTCATCCTCATCTCCGGGCCCTTTGCCGATTTCCAATCGTTGCTCGATCTCGCTCTTAGCGCCGGCATCGATTGGCGCGGCCGCACCGTCCTGCTCGTCGACTCGCTCCGCGCGGCCGATCAGCTCGAACCTCTCCGCGCACTTGGAGCGCACACCGGAACGCTCGACACCATTGACGCCTTTCCGGGCGTCCGATTCGCCGCGGCGATCGACGGCGCCTCGCGCCGTGTCGTGCAGCGTTTCTGCACGGCCACAAAGTCCAAAGCGTACCCGCTGCCGCACAACGCGAAACAGATCTTCGCGGCGGCTGGCACGTTGATATCGACGCTGCTGACGCCCGCCTTCACCGCCGCATTCGAAAGCTTCAAACACGCCGGTCTCACACAGCCTGAAGCCGAGGATGTCATCGAACACATCGTCCGTGAACAACTGCGCGCGTGGCGGAAGGCAGGCCGGAAGTCGTGGACGCCGCCCGACGCGAACGCCGCCGAATGGCAACACACGGCGCTCGCCGCGGTGGACGACGGACTCGCGCGCTACTTCGAATCGACGGCACGGGCGGCGGCCGGCTTGTTCGCCAAGAAGGCCTCGGCGAAAGCCGGCGGCGCATAATGGTAGGAATGCCGGAATCGACGACAGACCTTCGCGCGGCGCGGCTCACCACCGCCGGCGAACTCGCCGCCAGCCTCGCGCACGACTGGAACAACTTTCTTACGATTCTGACCGCGCAGGCCGCCGAGATCTCCGAATCGCTGCCGGACCAGCATCCGGCACACGCGGTGGTCGATGAGATGCTCGCCTCAATCCGCCTCGCCGCCGATCAACCGAAGCGCCTGCTGTCCTGGCTGCGCGCGACACCCGGCGTGAAGGAGCCTGTGCCGATCGATGTCGTCATCGAAGAAGCCGCGCCGCTGTTCCGGCTCGCCGCCGGACCGCGCGCGCGCTGCGAATTTTCGCTCGCCGCCGAAGCGCCCGCGGTGTCGCTCGACAAACCGCTCTTTGTCCATGCCGTGCTCAACATGGTGAACAACGCCGCGCAGGCCATGGACTCGAAGGGCCGTATCGTCATCGCTACCGAAAAACAAAACGGCCACGTCTTGTTTTCCGTCTCCGACACCGGCAAAGGCATGACGGAAGAAACGCGGCTCCGCCTCTTCGAGCCTTTCTACTCCACCCGTCACAACGACGGCGGCACGGGCCTGGGCATGTTGACCATTCACCGCCTCGTCGAGGATCACGCCGCCCGCATCGAGATCACGTCCGCCCCCGGTCAGGGCGCGCGGTTTGCGATCGCGTTTCCGATCTCAAACGGCTGAAGCGACACCCGCAGCCGGACCTCCCGTCCTTCGCCTTCGAAGACCAGCACGAACGGGCCGGCCGAGCGCTCGACCGGCTTGCCCGTCAGTTTCGCTCCCTCCAACTGATCGAACGCCGCCGTCGCGCCGCGCCGGCCGATCGTCACGCGATAGCGCCCTTGCAGCGATTCCACGGGTTCGCCGATGACCATGCCGGCGCCTTTCGCTTTTCCATCGATATGCAACTCCGCGCCCGGCCGGCCGGTCAATCGCCAGTCCGATTCGACAACACCGCCGCTCCAGGGGAACCCGCGTACGCCGCCCGTAATATCCAGCTCGGGCGTGGCCGCGGTCCATCGCAACACACCTTTGCCGGACCACTTCGACTCCTGCCAAGTTGCGCTCCAAGCCGAGATCGAAACCCGCTCGCTCTCGCGCGATCCGGCCAGCCGCACATTCTCCAACACACCAGCCTTCTTCGCACGCAGCTCGAAGTCGACGCCGCCGGATCCGGCAGGCGCCTGCGCCTCGCCCAACCCAAGCGCGCGTGATAAGAACCCACTCGACGGCTTCGCCATCGGGCGTAGCGCCTTCTCCATCGCGGCGTACTCAACGGCATCCGTCTCCAAGACGACTCGATGCGGCCGAACGCCGTCTCCGTCGAATCGATACGATCCGGACCACGCCGCGCCGGCCGCCGTCAGTTTCGCATTCTGAACCTGGAGTTTCCCTTCGCTCCACGCCGCGCTCGCCGCCGCGACTTTTACTGGCGCGTCCAACTCCGGCACAGCAACTTCAGCGTTTCGGATCTCTACGTTGCCGCTCCACTCGAGCGGATCGCCGCCGCGTTGCTTTACCTGCACGGTTCCACGTAATTGCCCGGCCCCCAGCGAATCGAACCACGACGCCTTCACACCCAGCGCCTGTGTCCAGCTCCGCAGCTTACGCACGTCGATCGCCCGGCTCGTGGCTTTGCAATCCCACGACAACTCCGCGCCGTTCCGCGCGCACTCGGCCGCCAGCGGTTGTCCATCGAGCTCAGCCTGCGCGGCTCGCAGCTCGGTCATTCGATCCTTCCACGTGACGGCCACTTCCTCGGACTCCAGCGTGTTGCCCTCGCCCCACGCCCATTTCAACGCCGTCACGCGCGCCTCACCCTTCGCCGCCACGTCGTGGCCGACAAGGAACGAGCCATCGATCGTCCCTTCCAACGTCATGCCATTAAACGCCGCGCCCGGCGGCCGCAGCCACTCCGACGCTCCCGCGATCGGCAACTTCTTCGCCTCCACGCCGACGGCCCACTGCGCCGCCGACAAATACTTGTCCAACCGCAGACCCGCTTGCAGCGGCTGCTTGGCGTCGGTCTCCAGCCGCAACGACTGCTCGGGTAGCCGCAACTCGCCTGTGTAGGAAACCGGCAAAGTACCTCCGCGCGGCGGCTGTGACCAATGATGCAGATCCGCCAGCTGCAATGTCCCCTCGATCTTCAGTTTCGATACCGGCCCGGCGATCCGAGCGCGCGATTGCACGCTGCCATGGACGCCCAGGTCCGCGCCGCCGATCAACACCGCAATCTCCTGCAGCGCGCTGCGATCCAACTGCACATCGAGCTCGAGCGCGGGTTCCGCGCCGATATCCCGTAATCGCCCGCGAGCGGTGACGCGCCCGAACCCGCGCGCCAATGTGTCGGTGCGCGAAGGCTCGCCCACAAACCAGATGTCAAACGTCTCGGCATCGGACGCCGAAAAGTCGATGTCGGCGTTCGTGAAGTAGTACACCGACTTCGTGTCTTCAAACTTAAAGTTCAATCGGCCGCCACGGACCTCCAACTCGGCCAGCGGCGCATTGCTATCTCGGCTCGCCTGGAACATCCCCTGCACGTTCCACGAACCGTCGCGCGCGCGCATCAGGTTCACGTGGACCTTCTCCAATCGCAAGCTCGAAAACTCCAGCTTGCCCTGCAACAGCGACAGGACGCGCAGCTTCACAACCATCGCGCCGACATAGGCGAACGGCTCCGCCGACACCTTGGCGTCTTCGTGAATCACGACGTTGCGCAGCGTGAAACCCGGCCCGGTCAGCAGGTGAACGCGCACGTTGCCGATATCGACCTTGCGGCCCAGCGACTGCTCCAGCCCCGCGCGAATCCGAGGCGCGAAACGATCCGCGTTCAGGAACGGCGCAACCGCCAGCGCCGCCGCAACCAGCACCGCCGCCCACTTCAGAATCCGCTTCATCGCAAGGTCTCCCGCACCGCCGCGGCCGCGGCGGGATCGTCGACATCCATCGTCGCACGCACATCGTCGACCGCCACGAATCCGCGCCGAAACCGCCGCACCACATCGCGCGCGCGGCCATCGACCGGCGCAGCCAAGAGAGCCTCCACCACCACACGCTCGATCAGCACCGGATGCCCGTGCGCTTCTCCGACAATCGGCTGCATCACATCGAATTCCGGACTCCGCGCGGCGACGACTTTTCGCACCGTCGCTTCTTCCACGTGCGCGTAATCGACCGGCGAAAACAATACCGCGCCTTCACACATCGCCAACCCCGTCTGCAACGAACTCATCTGCCCTCGATCCGCATCTTCGTTTCGAACCACCCGCGCCTGGCCATTAAACTCCACTTCGCCGCCCGGCCGAAAGACGACAACAACATCGTCACACGCCGCGCCAAACAGGCGGATCATCCGATCCAAGTAGGTCTCGTTTCGCCACCGCAACAGCGCTTTCGGAAACCCCATCCGCCGCGACAATCCGGCGGCGAGCACGACGCCCGAAACCTTCACTTCAACAGCGCCCGCATCGCGTCGGTCTGAAAGATGGACTTGGAGTGCTCGCGCCACCGCGACTCCGGATTCCGCCGCGCGGCGATCATTTCGGCCACTACCGACACCGCGATCTCTTCCGGCGTAATCGCGCCGATTTCAAATCCCATCGGCGCAAATAGGCGGTCAAACGCATCGCGGCCAATGCCTTCCTTCTCCAGTTCCTTCACAACTCCGATCACCTTGCGCTTCGACCCGATCATCGAGATGTACCGCGCCGGCGTGTCCAGCGCCCAACGCAGCACCCGCATATCGTCGCGATGCCCGCGCGTGACGATCACGATGTAATTCGTGTCGCGAACTTCGAGCTTCGGGAACAGGTCTTCGTACTCCTCGGCGAACACGTCTTCGGCTTCGGGAAAGCGCTCACGGTTCGCGTAAGTCTCGCGGTTGTCGATCACGCTGACCGAAAATCCCGCCAGCGTCGCGACCTTACACAAGCTCTTCGAGATATGACCCGCGCCAAAAATAAATGCCTTCGGTTGCGGAACGATTGCTTCCACGAACACCTCCAGTTGACCGCCACAGATCAGCCCGTTGTCGTAGGCCGCATCCTGCCCCAGTGAGAATTTCATGTGCCGGGGCCGCTCGGTGGAGATCACCTCGCGCGCCGCGTTCCAGACTTCGGCCTCCACGCAGCCGCCGCCGATCGTGCCGATCATGGAGCCGTCCTCGCGCACCAGCAGCTTCGCGCTTTCGTAGCTCGGAATCGAACCGTTCACTTGCACGATCGTCGCCAGCGCGCTCTTCTGCCCGATCTTGCGTAACCGGACGATTTCGTCAAAGAGATCCACGAGACGATTCTAACAAAGGCGTCATTTCTTCTTGACGATTTCGACGCGCCGGTTCTTGGCTCGGCCCGCCTCGCTTCGATTATCCGCGACCGGTTTGGTTTGGCCGAATCCGGCCGGCGTCAGCCGTTTCGCGTCGATACCCGCGGCGATCAACGCCGCCACCACCGACTTGGCCCGGGCCTCGGACAGTTGCAGATTTCCAGCCGGCGTTCCCGTGTCGTCGGTGTGCCCTTCGACGCCCACGCGCAGCGCCGATCTGGCTTTCAACATCTTCACCGCTTCGTCGATCAACGGTCGCGATTCGGGCAAGATGTCGGCCTTAGCGGTTGCGAAGTGCACATCGAGCGCGATGAAGCCGTCCTTATCGAGCGCAGTGGCCATCGCATCGGCGGTAATCACCTGCGCCATTGCCTGCCTCTCCACGATGTGCAGGAAGTAGATTCGGGATCGGGTGTTCACCGACGCTTGCAACTCGACCCAAGTCTCGACGCCGCCTCTGCTCACTCGCATTACACTGAGGTTTGGGTTTGAGAACACCACTTCGCCGCCGGCAGCCTTGATCGCATTTTCATAGTTCCGGCGAATGGCAAGCCCACCTGGATGTACGTTCATGTTCTTCAGGTAATAGTGGATCCGCGTGTACTTGCCCTCGACCTCGGTGATGGGCTGTGTACGGAACTTATAGGCACTGAAGCCCAACTGTTGATAGTTCGAGATCGAATGTCCGGGCATTCGGTTCGGAAACAATGGATGATCCGAACTTCCTGTAACATCGGTCTGCGCCAGCAGGCATCCGCTGAACGCGAGGGACAAGAGCGATTTCTTGAGTAAACCCATATTGCCTCCATTAGGATTTTTACACAAAACGACCAGGAATACTCTGGGCCCGAAATTTTGCCTTAGAACCCTAAAGGAATCCACCTAGGAGACCGATAGATCGTTTGTAAAGGAGATCCACCCTTATGAGCGACCTGACCCTCCCCTCCCCCCGGGCCGAAGCGCAAGAGTTGGCCCAGAGCAATCGCCGCCTGACGACCGCAATCCTCGGCTTGGTCCTCCTCACCGGCCTGATCGCGTGTATGAGCTACCTCGCCGGCCGCACGGTTACGCAAATGAAGATGGAAACGGTCAGGCCCACGCAGACCGTGATCAACCCGCCGCCGCTCGTCATCGAACCGAAGACCAAGGCCGCGCCCGTGGTTGTGGCTGCCGCTCCGGCCGCCCCCACGCAGTTGTACTGGCAGGTCGGCATCGTCAAGCCCGAAGAGTCGCATATTCAAGATCTACTGCAGGTTCGCGGCTACGCCTTTAAGCTCGCGCCATTTGAAGACACCCGCAATTTCCGCGTGTTGGTCGGACCGGTGACCAATCCGCAAGAACAGGCGACGCTCGATGCGCGCCTAACCTCCGACGGTCTGCAACATTTTCTACGTCGCAACTAGGCAACTGTAGATTTTCTCGATCTATTCCCTCATCGACTCGCCCCAGCGCTCGCGTTGGGGCGTTTTTTTGTGCCTCCGCACCAGGAAACGCTATCCTGTAAGTTTACGCATGGGTAACATCCTTCAGTCCCTCCCGATCGGACAAAACGTCGGTATTGCATTTTCCGGCGGCCTCGACACCTCCGCCGCCATCTATTGGATGCGCCAGAAAGGCTCCATCCCCTACTGCTACACCGCCAATCTCGGCCAGCCCGACGAGCCCGACTACGACGCCATCCCGCGCCGTGCGCTCGAATGCGGCGCCGAAGTCGCCCGCCTCATCGACTGCCGCAAGCAACTCGTCCGCGAGGGCTTCGCCGTCCTTCAATGTGGCGCCTTCCACATCACCACCGGCGGCCTGCCCTACTTCAACACCACCCCCATCGGCCGCGCCGTCACCGGCACATTGCTCGTCCAGGCCATGAAGGACGACGGCGTCAACATCTGGGGCGACGGCTCCACTTACAAGGGCAACGACATCGAGCGCTTCTATCGCTACGGTCTGATGGTCAACCCGTCGCTCAAAATCTACAAGCCCTGGCTCGACCAGACCTTCATCGACGAACTCGGCGGCCGCAAGGAGATGTCCGAACTCCTCGACAAAGCCGGACTCGCCTACAAAATGCCGAAGGAGAAGGCCTACTCCACCGACTCCAACATCTGGGGCGCTACCCACGAAGCCAAGGACCTCGAGTTCCTCAACAAAGGCATCCGCATCGTCGATCCCATCATGGGCACGGCGTTCTGGAAATCCGATGTCGACGTCAAAGCCGAAGAAGTCACCGTGACCTTCGAAGAGGGCGTGCCCGTTGCGCTCAACGGCCAGACTTTCGAGAACCCAGTCGATCTCGTTCTCGAAGCCAACCGCATCGGCGGGCGTCACGGCCTGGGCATGTCCGACCAGATCGAGAACCGTATCATCGAAGCCAAGAGCCGCGGCATCTACGAAGCCCCCGGCATGGCGCTGCTCTTCCTCGCCTACGAACGCCTTGTCACCGGCATTCACAACGAGGGAACCATCGAACAGTACCGCGATATGGGCCGCCGCCTCGGACGGCTGCTGTATGAAGGACGCTGGTTCGACCCGCAATCTATGATGCTGCGCGAAACGCTGCAACGCTGGGTGGCGCGTGCGGTCACCGGTGAAGTCTCGATCGAACTCCGTCGCGGCAACGACTACTCGATTCTCGACACCAAGAGCCCCAATCTGACCTATCATCCCGAGCGGCTTTCGATGGAAAAGGTCGAAGGCGCGTTCACGCCGCTCGACCGCATCGGCCAGCTCACCATGCGCAATCTGGACATCACCGACTCGCGCGAAAAACTCATCGTCTACGCCAAGGGTGGGCTGCTGGGCCCGGCCGGCACGATCGTTCCGCAACTCGAGGAGTAGCGGGTGCGCGAACTTCCATTCGCCTTGCCGCCGACCGTCTCGAACGG
>VFZQ01000231.1 GCA_016871135.1 Acidobacteriota bacterium
AGGCGCCGCCGGCCAAAAAAACCCGCGCGGGCTTCGCGCTATGATCGCGGCTATGCGCCTGTTTGTCTTCGCTTTAGCAGTCGCCGCGCAAACGCCTTCGATCCAAGAGATCGCCCGCGATACGATGGCGAACAAGAAGCGCTTCGACCGCGACCTGACCGAGTACACCTACGACTTCCATTCGACCTTCATCGAATACGACGCCAAGGGCCGCGAGTCGAAGCGCACGGAGGTCACTGGCGAGACGTATCAGAGCTCGCGACGAAACGTCGACGTAAATTTGACTTGGAACGGCAAGCCGATCGACAAGAAGAAAATCGAAAAGGCCCGGCTCGATGTGGCCAAGTCGCTGCAGGCTGATTTCGATCGGCGGCTAAAGGCGCCGAAGGACAGCTGGAATCAAGGCCCCGAGTACGGCGTCAACTACGGCTCGCTCCGAATGGATATCTTTACGGTCCTTACTAACTGTCCGTTGCGGAACTTAAGGCAACGTGACGGACAGTACGTTTTTGACTTTCTGCCGGTCGAATCGCCGGTCAAGGGGATGGAATTTCTGTCGTCGATTCGCGGCACGTTCTGGATCGATGAGAAAGTGCGAATGGTGACCAAGTGGGTGGCGTACGTAACGAGTGGCACGCTGTTGTTCGAGCAGGTCTATGCACCGCAGCCTGATGGAGCGAGACTCAGCAAACGGTTGCATGTGAACCTCAACGCGTCGCCGGAGTTGTTCAAGAACCGGCGCCTGGAGTGGATCGGGGTGTTTTCGAACCACAAGCGGTTCAACGTCGGCGTGGAGCAGAAGATCGAAACCCCGGTACAATAGGCGTTTCGATGCAGCGAAGAATCATGGTCGCCAATCGAGGCGAGATTGCGGTCCGCGTGCTGCGCGGTATCCGCGAAATGGGGCATATCGGCGTTGCCGTGCACAGCGAGACCGACCGCGCGGCGTTACATGTTGCGTTCGCCGACGAGGCCTACCCGGTGGCGTCGTATCTAAACGCGGCGGAGTTGATCGCGGTCGCGCGGGAGCGTCGCTGTGACGCCATCCATCCGGGTTACGGTTTCTTGAGCGAGAACGCCGGATTCGCAGCGCTCTGTGCGGAGGCCGGCGTGATCTTCATCGGGCCTTCGGCGCACTCGATCGCCAGTCTCGGATCGAAGACCGCCGCGCGCGAGTTGGCGATTCGCGCGGGCGCGCCCGTCGTGCCGGGCTCCGATGGGGCGGTCGGCGGTTTCGATGAAGCGCGGCGGTTCGCCAGCAAGATTGGCTATCCGGTGTTGATCAAAGCCGCCGCGGGCGGCGGCGGAAAAGGCATGCGGTTGGTCGAAAGCGAGCGCGATCTCGACGCCGCGCTGCGCGATGCGGCGAGCGAGGCCGAGCGCAGTTTCAAGTCGGCCGAGGTCTACATCGAGAAAGCGCTCATCAAGCCGCGGCACATCGAGATTCAGATCTTCGGCGATGCGCATGGCAACCTGATCCACTTGGGCGAGCGCGAGTGTTCGATTCAGCGGCGGCATCAGAAGGTCATCGAAGAGTGCCCGTCGCCGCTGGTTGCGCTGCATCCGGAGATGCGCGCTGCGATGGGCGAGGCCGCGCTGCGAGTGGCGCGCGAGTCCGGTTATATGAATGCCGGCACGGCCGAGTTCCTGGTGGATGGCGACCGCAACTTCTACTTCCTCGAAATGAACACGCGTTTGCAGGTCGAGCACCCCGTGACCGAATTGGTGACCGCGCTCGATCTCGTACACATGCAGATCGAGACGGCGTTCGGCGCTTCTCTCGACCTTCGACAAGAGGACATTCAGTGGCGAGGCTCGGCGATCGAATGCCGGCTCTATGCGGAAGATCCGGCCAACAACTACTTCCCTTCTCCGGGCCGAATCGAACGGCTGCGCATGCCATCGGGTCCGGGCGTCCGTCTGGACAGCGGCGTGTATGAAGGATGGAACGTGCCGCTCGACTACGACCCGCTGCTGGCGAAGTTGTGCGTGTGGGCGGGCACGCGAGAGAGGGCGATCGACCGGATGCGGCGCGCGCTGGGTGAGACGGAGATTTTGGGCATCGCCAACAACGTGGCGTTCTTTCAGCAGTTGCTGGCGTCGCCGGCTTTCGTGAAAGCGGAGTTGCATACCGGCTTTTTGAACGAGTTCAAGTTTGAAGCGGAGGCGCTGCTCGACGAAGCCGAGTTACGGGCGGCCAAGGCCGTGGTGAAACCTGTCGTTGCTGCGCCCACGGCAGTATCGGAATCGCGCTGGGCTCGGCAGGGCCTGAAGGAGTTGATGCGATGAGCGCCGATGTTCGTGAGATCGAGCCGGGCAAGGCGATCGTCGTCGACGAGGGCCGCGTGATTCGCGTGACCCACTCCGGTGGGAAAGTGTTGGTGAATGGGAAGGCCACCGAGGTCGATTTGAGCGACCCACGCGACCGGCGGCGCGGCGGGGGCGCGGGGGGCGCGAACGGGCGTCAGGAGGTGCGGTCGGCGATGCCCGGGAAGGTGGTGCGCGTGCTGGTAGCGGTCGGCGATGTTGTTGAGCCAGGCCAGGGCCTGCTGATTCTGGAAGCGATGAAGATGCAGAACGAGGTGAAGGCAAAAGGGCCAGGAACGGTCACGGCGATTGGCGCGGCGGAAGGTGAGACAGTCGCGGCGGGAGCGGTGCTGGTTACGGTGGAGTAGGCCGGAAATGCACGCCGATCCAATGATTCGTGAACTTCAGCTCCTTCGAAGGCGCGACCGCCGGCATATGGCAACTGGCGCAGGTTCCGGACTTCACCGTCCGGTGGCGCGGCTTCGCGTGACAGTCGACGCAGGCGTTGCGCGTGGGCTTAGCGCCGTGCGGATCGTGGCAGGTCAAGCAGGTCAGTTTGCCGGCGCTGGCAAGGAAACACTTGCTTTGACTTAGATAGACGGGCTGATGCCGCACGTTCCAGGGATCGGACCAGTTGGTGTCCTCGCCCTCCTTCGGCGGCTGGCGGTGGCAGTTGCCGCAGAAGGCGTTAACACCGTCGCCGTTCAGATTGCGCGGCTGAAAGATGTTGAACTTCGACGGCGCTTTGGCGTGGTCGGCGCCGGGTCCGTGGCAGGACTCGCAGCGCACGCCCAACTCCGACGGCTGGATGCCCTGTTCGGGCGTGAAGTTGACTCTTCCCGTCGAATGGCATTGGAAACAGCGCAGAATCTGCGAGCCCGGTTCGAATACTTTGTAGAGCACTCCTTTGTCATTGCCGTGGCCTGGAGTGATGCCGGGTCCCGTCTTGTACGTTGTAGTGCCATGCTCTTTGTACTCCTCCGGCCCTGTGCGGCTAACCGGAGTGATCGCCTGCACGCCGCTGCCGAAGTTCCAGACGTCGCCGGCCTTGCGCAGCGCGGTCGCGTGCGCCGACTTCGACTGCGCGTTGTAGACATCCAAATGACAAGCCCGGCAAGCGGCGGAACCGATTGGTTCCGCCACTGCCGGGCTGATCAGCAACAGGGTTGCGAGGATCGCTCTAGAAATAGATGCGGCCCGTGTACTGGAATTGGCGACCGAACACGCCGCCGCGCTGCGAAACAATGCGGCCGAAATTAACCGGGTTCGCCGGGTTGGTGTCCGGGTTGGCGCCGAAGAATGCGTTCGTCGCATTATAGGCTTCCAGCCGGATCTCGAACTTGACCTTCTCGGTGAGTTGGAAACCCTTGGCGAGCGTCATGTCGAGGTTGATCATGTTTGGACCCTTCACATTGTCGTACTGCAGCGGGTTGGCGCGGCGGGTAAACGCGGGAAGAATCGCAAAGGCGCTGGTGTTGAACCACTGGCCCTTGGTCGGGTTATCGACTCCAGGGTTGCCGGTGACGACGGCAGGGCCAAAGCGGAGATAGAGGCCGGAGTTGTAGGTCCATAGCCCGCTCAAGTCCCAGTTGCCGAGCACGGCGTTGGCCACCGGGTTGATGGAACCAATAAACTTCCGGCCTTTGCCGAAAGGCAGTTCGTACATCGCTGCGCCGGTCAGGCGGTGGCGGGCGTTGGTAGCCGGTTGCCAAGTGAAGTTCCGGTCGAAGTTGTCCACGTTGTCGTAGAACTCCAGATTGCGCTCGCGGTTGTAGTTGTAGCCCACGGTCAGGTTGAAGCCGTTGACGAAGGGCCGCTGGAATTGCATCTGCAGCGACTTGTAACGGTTCTCGCTTCCCGACCGGAGCGTCTCGACAAGCGTTGTGTATTGCGGGTAGGGCCGGAGCAGTTGCGAGACAGTCGTGTTGGCCTGGGTACGAAGAGTTCCCGGCATCCGGTTCGCGGGCAACCGGTTGAAGAACGGATTCGGCACGGAAGCGTTGATTGCGTTCTGGCGGGCGAATCCGATTCGCGGGTCTACCTGATTCAGATCGTAGGCGTAAGGCAGATCACGGCCAAGGTTCATGAAGAACGTGATGTCTGCCAGGATCTTTCCGGGCAGCGCGCTCTGCAGGCTGACGTTGATGCGATCATTGACGCCCGGGCTAAAGTCCTGCTGATACCAAGTTTGGGCTGCGCCGAGGTTCGTGTAGCGGCCAAGCGTTTTCCCAGAAACCGGATTCAAGCCGACAGGGAACGGGTTGGAGATCCGCTGCTGCGGGACGCCGGCGATCGTTCCGATGGTATCGGTCTGCGCGTCAAAGCCTGGAAGGGGAACCGAACCAAGGATGCCCAATCCGTCGGTAAGTGTCGACGGAATGATGTAGCGAGCCCAACCGGCGCGAATCGCCATCTTCTCATTCAGTCGGTACGCCATACCGATTCTAGGCATTAACAAGGTCTTCGGAGGGTTCCACGAATTCCGGTTGTCGGAGTCGGTGAAAATCCAAGCGCCGTTGTAAATCGGCGCCGACTGCCGAAGCGAGGCGGCCGCGGCCGGAATCACCGGGGCGTTGGCGCCCTGGAACTCTGGAATTGGGCTGGTCAGATCGAGGAAGCGCGAGAGGCGGTCTTCCGGATCGGTCATAGCGCCAAAGTACTCGTAACGCACACCGATGTTGAGGGTGAGTTTCTGCGTGATCTTGTAGTCGTCATGGAAGAAGAAGCCAACCATGTTTACGCGAGGCCGCTGGATCGGAATCGACGCGATGGAAGAGTTGCCTTCGAGCGCGCCGAGCAGCAGCGAGGCCCAGCCGTCGCCGCTCGCACCAAGGTTCGGCTGATTAAACGTCGCGTTGGTGGTCAGCGGGCTGAAATTGAAAGCGAAAGACCGCGGACGCGCGGCGTTTACGTTTTCACGGCGATACTCTCCACCAAACTTGTAATAGTGCTTGCCGGCGCTCTTGGACAGCTTCGACTCGACGTTGTAGGAGTTCGGCTCCTGGAACCAGTAACCGGTACGGCCCATGTTGGTCGTGAAGCCCTGCGTGACGTTGACACCCGGGTAATAAAGATCCGGCAGCCCTTGGAGATACTGTTTGTACCAGGAATTACCGGGCCAGAAGCGTTCGAGGTCGGCTTCCTTCAGCGTGGCGGAGGGAACGCCGAACGAATCGACAATGGAGTTGTAAGCGCCGCGAATATTGAAAACAGTCGAGGCGTTCAGTGTATAGACGGCGTCACCGGAAAAGCTCTTCGAGTGGCGCTTGGAGCCGTCGACCTGGAACCCCTTCGAACCGCCTGTAAAGTCATCGAGAGCCGTAAATGTACGGAACATGTTGTAGCGGCCGAAAACCTTCAACCGGTCGGAGATGTTGTAATCGACACGATCGGAGAAGTTCCAATACTCGAAACGGTTCGCGTAGGCGGCAATGAAATTACCGTTGAGATTCGGACCGCTGCCGGGGCTGTTGGGCTTCCAAACGTCGCCCATGATGACGCGGCCGGTCGGATCGATGCGCGACGAGGGAATCACGTTACCGGCGAATGGCTGGCGGCTCACGACGTTGTTAACAACCTGAGTCGAGAACGGATCGAAAATGGTACGGAGACCGCCGACATTGTTCAACGAACGGGAGAAATCGCCGCTACGTTCCAGATCGGTGGGCAAAGTTTGCTGCGTCTGGCGCGGTTCGATCGTTCGCCAGCCTTCATAGGAGGCGAATTGGAAGAGCTTGTTCTTGATGATCGGACTGCCAAGCGTTGCGCCCCACACGTTCTGGCGGGTGAGATTGGGAACGCGGGTGATACGGTTGGCAAGCGCGTTGGTCTTTGGGTTGCGGCCGAGGTAGTAGACCGTTCCCTTGTAATCATTCGTTCCCGACTTCATCGAGACGGAAAGCACGCCGCCGGCCGAGTGGCCGAACTCGGCGTCGACCGCGTTCTGCTGGAGGTTCACTTCCGTCACCGCGTCCATGGGCGGAGTGTAGGAAGACTTCTGACCGGTCATCGACGGGGAGCCGTCGAGAATGATGTCGTTCTTTGTCGAGGTGTTGCCGCCGACGTCGAGCTGGGAGGCCGCCCAGTGGTGGAACGGGCTCTGTTCAGTCGACGACCGGACGACGACAGCCGGATTCAACGACGCCAGCAGGAACGGGTTGCGGTGAATGATCGGCAAGTTGTTGGTCATCTTCGTGTCGATGGTCAATCCCATGGTCGAAGTATTGAACTGCACGGTGATGGGGGAAGCTTCGACGGTGATCGATTCACGGGTCGAACCGGTTTCCAGCCGCGAGTCGACGGTAACGTCGGCACGGGCCTGCACGAGGATATTCTTCTGCACGAACTTGCGGAATCCGGTCATCTCGATCGAGACGGTGTAGTTGCCGGGGATAACGAAGTCGAATAGATATTGACCGGTGGCGTTGGTGACCATGTTGGTCGCGATGCCGGTGTTGTCATTGGACAAGGTCACGGTAGCGCCGACGATGACTGCGTCGGAAGCGTCCGTGACACGGCCTTGGATTTTGCCGCGCGTGTCTTGCGCAAACGCGGCGGAAGCGGCGAGCAACAATGCGGCCGCGCTGAGAAGATTGAATCTGTTCATGCTTTGAGACCCTGGAAGAACAAGGGATTGCTTGAATCACAACACAATGTACATCCAGACCGCAAGTAGACTGAGGTTAAACCTTGCGACGGGCTAGCAGAAAAACGAATCCCGCGCCGAAGAGAACGATTGTCGACGGCTCCGGAGTCGAGACCCCGTCAGGGACCGTGCCGAGCGCGGTCATCAACTGTGCGTACTCGGTGTAGGCGAATGCGCGGTCGTGGATTCTTTCGCCGTTCGGCATTCCTGAGGCGGCGCCGGAAGCCATGATACTGTAAGTCGAAAACCCTGGATTCGATAACGTTCCGGGCGGGTGTTCGAGCGAAACCGTATGGCCAAATTCGTGCGAAGTAGTCCCGGCGATCAGGTTGATCCTGTGCGCGTTGGTCGTGGCCAGCGATGCGAGGGAACCGATATTGTCGAGAAATACCGAGCCGACGATCGATCCGATGCCGACCGAACCGGGATTGGCCCCAGCGGCAGTGCGAACGCACGCATCGCAGGCCCAGCCCAGAGCTGAATTCGCTCCCGTGTCCATTCCGAGGTTGATGAAGTAATACTGCAGATCCCCGTTGAGCGGAGCGCTGTGATTGCTCGTCAGATAGAACGACACGTTAAGGTTCATGCCGGCTCCCAGCGGGCTGAGCGGATCCAGGGTCATGGTTGGATAGGCGAGGTAATCCGCAATCACGGCATCCAGCACGGCCACTTGAATGTCGTTGCTGGTCATTCCCGTGAAGCCAAACGCGGAAAAATCTGCGGCCGACGTGGTTGCACCGAAGATATCGGTCGAATTCGTAGTTACGAAATTCAATCCGAAGCTCAGGGCGGCCGAGTTCTGCGCGGCGCCGACTAGCCTAACGTAAGAGGCCCCCCGGCTGTGCCGGGGTGGCAGTAGCAGTTTGACATTTCCGGGAGTCCATCAGAGAAACTCCAAACGTGAGCCGCCAAGCACAC
>VFZQ01000232.1 GCA_016871135.1 Acidobacteriota bacterium
CCTCGTCGGGTTGGATTCTGTTCTTGGCGGAACGTCTTCTAACCCTACCAGGACCTTGCCTCTCTTCTTTCAGAGCCTAATTTGGACAGGCGTGGTGTTGAACCACTTCGCGAGAGAACGGCCGCCCCGAGGCAACACGGGTTTTTGTAGCATCCAGACGCGCTGCGCGTCGCCGCCGCCGGTGCGGTCCACGCCATCGGAATAGGCGAACGAGATTCCTCGTGGAAAGCCAGAGGCGAATGTCGTGATACCGCTCAAGTTCCACCCGTGAAACAGTCCGCGCGCGACACTGTTGTTCTGGGCGAAGGCGAGATTAGGCAGCCGGTAGGAGTAGTTCAACACGAACACATGCGTCTGATCGAACGGGAGTTTTCCGTAGAGGTAGGTTCGGTAGTTGGTGAACATGGGCAGAGAGCTGGAATCTTCGTCGGACAGGCCCATCGACTTGGACCATGTATACGCGAGCCCGTACTGCAACGGCCCCGCTTTCCGCTTATTCAGGCTGACTTGCAGACTGTGATAGTTCGACCAGCCGACATCTTCGGCGCGCAGGCTGACGTTGGTGAAGCCGGGGTAGGGCCGCAGAAAATTGTCCGGCAAAGGCCGGTTGGTTGTCGGGTCGAGCGATGAAGGCAGAAACCGCGTGCCCGGCGCCAAGGTGTTCAACTGGCGGCTATGCCGCAGATGCCGCCCGGTGTTGCCAACATATGCGGTGTCAAGCAGCATGTCGCCGGCGAGTTTCTGCTGAATGCCAAACGACCACTTGTAGACCGTGGGGATCTTTTCCCACTTCGGATTAAAGGCGAACACTTCATTGGTCGGAAACGAAGCGCCGCCCACGGTCCGCAGGCTCGGGATCGTGCCGAAGAAAAGATTGGGCACATTCACGATCGGCGGCGCGGTGACGACACTCGAACTGATGATGCCTTCGCCGGAAGAGAAGATCGCCTGTTTGTAGACGCCGATCCCACCGCGCACCACAGTATTGCTTTTGCCGGTCACGTCATAGGCGAATCCGAACCGCGGCTGAGCCTGCAGCGGCGGATTGCCGCGAAATCCATTCTTGAGTTCCGGCACGCCGCCCGGCAACATGCCGTTGAGCGGATTGCCCGCGCCGGGAACGAAGGCGCCGATAAAAACGGCCGGCAGCGTCGCTCCAGTGATCGGATTGCGCGCGACTCGAACGTTCCCGTTAAGTGCCGGAGCATACAGCCGCGCTGCGTTGGCCCGATCATACCGGCCCAGGTCCAGCGCCGCGCCGTCTGGATTGCGCAACCGGTAGTCGGTGAAGCGCGACACACGCACGCCAAAGTCCAGACTGAGACGCCGAGTCGCTTTCCACGAATCCTGAATGAACCATTCGACCAGATACATTCGGGCGGCGCCGTTCGAATACCGGCTGGCCTGGCGGTATTCGCGAAAGACGCCGAAGCCCGCGTTGGCGAACGGATGGTTGGTGTCGAGCGGATTATTGGCGTCGCGGTTGAATAGAAACCGCCCGCCCAGATCCGCCGAACTGCCGATTCGCGGGCCTTCGCTGGCGAACTGGGCTTCATAAAATACGCCGGCTTTTACGTTATGTGTGCCCTTGAGCCAATTCATTTGGTTCTGTAGATTCAAGCGATCGTCGCGCGCGGCAATCGGGGTGCGGTCATCGTAGGTGAGCGATGGGGCGTTCGGCAGGCCGGCGAACTGCATGCCTGGAATCAGGCTTGCGGTGTTGGCGTCCGGAAACAACTGTGGGAGATCGGCCATCCCATTGTTCTCCCGCTTGTACTTCGACAAGTCGAAACGATCGGTAAGGTTGCCCTTTTCCTGACTGGTGAACCAGCCTCCGCTCAGTTCATTCACGAGGTTGGCCGTGACGGTCCTGGTCCAGGTAACCGCCTGCGCCCGGTTGAGGAAATTGTAGTGATGCGGCTGCACGGCGAAATTGGCGTTCACCGAACAGCACACGCCCGTTTGTCCGCGCAAGTCCTGATCGAACCAGCGCGGCCGGACGCTGATGCGATCGTTCGAAGTCGGCAGCCAGTCGACTTTGAACTGTGTCTGCGTTTTCGGAATCTCGATGCGCTGCTGCATGATGTTGTTGAATCCCTGCGCCAGAAAGGTTGCCGGCGAGTTTGGCGCGGGCATAACCGCCAGCATGGCGAGTCCATGCTTATCGGTGCGGCTGGTGGGAATGACATTGCCGGGCAGCGGTTGGCGCGATGTGGGATCGTTGACAACAATTAGGCGGCCGTTTTGTTCCACGCTCTGCGAGAAGTCTCCCCGTTTCTCAAGAGCCGTCGGCAGCGTCGTACGCTGAATCGGCGCCGCCTGCGTGATGCGCCAATACTCCTGGCTGGCGAAGAAGAACAGCTTGTCTCGTTTTACCGGACCGCCGATCGACGCGCCGTAGGAAGTGTAGCGCCCGATGGGCCGCGGCAGGCCGTCGCGGTTGTTGAAGAAGTTGGATGCGTTGAACTGCTCGTGGCGTTTGAATACGTAGCCAGAGCCGTGAAACTCATTCGTGCCCGACTTGGAGATGACGTTGATGTGAACGCCCGACGAGCGCCCGTGCTCGGCCAGATAGGAATTCGGCTGCACCGTCACTTCCTCCACCGCGTCCCAGGCGATCGGGACGCTGAACCGGTTCATCTGATCGAGGTTCTGTCCCGGTTGGCCATCCAATTTCACCGAGTTCCATTTGGCGCGCGTGCCGGAGAAGTTATTCAGTTCCGAACCCGAGATCGATCCGCCGATCGACTGGTTCTGCCCAAAGCTCTGTTGCGATACGCCCGGCAGTACTTTCATCACCGACATCACATCGCGGCTGGCTGCCATCAGCGTCTTCATCTGGGCGTTCGTAACGACCTGGCTCTGCCCGGATCGATCCAGTTCCACCATCGTGCCCGACGCTTCCACCTGCACCGAATCGGTGACCGCCCCTATGACCAGCGCGATCGAGCCAAGCGAGACGCTGCCATCGGCCGAAAGCGCGATGCCTTTGCGTTCCTTGGGAACGAATCCGGCCTGGCTCGCACGAATCGTATATGATCCGGGCGGCAAACTTGGGAACAAAAAAACGCCCGCTTCGTTGGAGAGGCGGCTTTGGCGCTCGCCGGTTCCCTCGTTCGTCAACACGACCTCGGCGCCAACGATGGCGGCGGCCTGCGGATCTACAATGGTCCCGGAGATCCTGCCCGAAACAGATTGCGCTTGGACGAGTCCGGCGACTGTACAGAGCGTGACAAGAAGAAACGGAATAATACGAGACATAAGCGTTGAAACATCACATACAATTTCGCCACCCACGACAATCGTACGATCCTGTCGAACAGCAGCTCGGGTTTGCACCATGGCGCGCTGATCTGTATGATCGAACAATCGATCCAAGGGAGGTCGTTCCTACATGAGACTCGCCGCGCTTCTGGCCGCAATAGTGATCGCGCCGGCCGCTTTCGCCCAGCAGGTCACCGGAACTGTGACCGGCGCCGTGTCCGACTCGTCGGGCGCCAACGTACCCGGAGTGGAGTTGCGCTTGAGCAACACGCAGACCGGGCAGGTCCGTGTCGTGACTTCGGGCGACGACGGCACGTTTCGCTTCTTCGTTCTGCAGCCCGGAATCTATCGGCTCGATGTCGCCCACGCCGGCTTCAAGGCCGCGCGCCGCGATAACATCGTCGTCGAAGCCGATCGTTCGCTGGCCGTGCCCGTGACACTGGAAGTCGGCGCGGTCACCGAAGTCGTCGAGGTCACCGGCGGCGCGCCGCTACTGGAGCCAAATACGTCTTCGCTCGGCACCGTCATGGATCAGCGGAAAGTCGAAGAGCTTCCCTTGAACGGCCGCAACCCGCTTGGTCTCGCCAATCTCATTCCGACCGTGCGCGGCATCGGCTTTTTCGGCGGCCAGGTGTTGTCGAGCTGGCGTCTGGCGGCAATCTCGATCGGCGGCGGACCGCCCCTCGCCAACGGATTTCTCGTCGACGGTATCGCCAGCGAAAAGGTCACCATCGCGGGAACACAGACGTTTCTTTCAATCGACGCCACGCAAGAGTTCAAAGTCCTGACCAACGCCATGTCGGCCGAGTTCGGGCGCACCGCCGGCGGCATCATCTCGATCGTCAGCAAAAGCGGGACCAACCAGATTCACGGCAACCTGTTCGAGTTTCTGCGCAACGACAATCTGAACGCCAACGACTTCTTCGCCAACCGCGCCGGCCGCAAGGTCGCCCCGCTGGCCTACAATCAGTTCGGCGGTTCCATTGGCGGACCGGTCAAGAAGAACAAGATCTTCTACTTCGCCAATTACGAAGCCTTCTTCGAACGCCGCACCGGCCAGGGGCAGATCAGCTCTCCGAACGCGCTGCAACGCGCGGGCGATTTCACCGACACCCGCAACGCCGCCAATCAGCTCATCACAATTTACGACCCCACCACCACGCGTACCAACGGCACCGCATTCACGCGCGACGCTTTCCCGGGCAACCGCATCCCCGCCAGCCGCATCGACCCCGTCGGACGCAACGCCCTGACCTATTTCCCGATGCCGAATCTGCCCGGCGCCGCCTTCACGCAGGCCCAGAACCTGTTCCTGCAAGGCCCGGCGCCGATCGACCGCCACGCCATAACCGGCAAGGGCGATTGGAACATCTCCGATTCGCGCCGCATCGGCGGCCGCTACACGTGGGACGATCTCGATTGGAGCTTCGCCAAACTCTGGAACACTCCGGCCGAACCGGATGGCCGCAAGGTTCTGATCCCGCGCAACAGCGCGTCAATCAACTACAACGAAACGCTTTCGCCCACACTGCTTCTCGAAGCCCGTGCCGGCTTCAACCGCGAGCACGAACATTTCTTCACTCCCTCTGAAGGCTTCGACATTACGTCGCTGGGCATGCCCGCGGCGTTTAGGCAACAGACCTATGTCGGCCGTGGCGCCGACACGGGCCGCTTTCCGCTCATGCAGGTCGCTGACGCCGCCAACTTCGGCGCCATCGCTTCCCGGGGCGGCCCGTCGCACACAACACTTTCGAGCGTCGCCCTGACCAAGAGCAAGAACGCGCATACCATCAAGTTCGGCTACGAACATCGCTTCTACGCCGCCAATGATTACGGACGCGAGAACTCTGTCGGCACCTATGCTTTTAATCGCGGCTTCACGCAAGGTCCCGATCCGTTACAGGCCACCGCAACCTCCGGTTTCGGCGTCGCCTCGCTGCTACTGGGAACGCCGGCCTCGGGCTCGGCTCGTCTGCAGACCGATGGCACGGCCAGCATCAAGTATCAGGCGCTCTTCGTGCAGGAGGACTGGAAACTCACGCGGAACCTCACGCTGAATCTCGGCCTGCGCTGGGAGAACGAAGCGCCGCCGACCGATCGCTACAACGTGCTCTCGACCTTCGACCCCAACGCCCAATCCCCGCTCCGCGTACCCGGCTACGATCTGCGCGGCGGCCTGACGTTCCCCGGCGTCGGCGGCGCGAGCCGTTATCAACGCAATCAGAATTTCAACGACTGGGGCCCGCGTTTCGGCTTCGCCTGGCAGGCCATGCCCAAGACGGTCGTGCGCGGCGGATTCGGCATTATGTACGTCCCGATCACCGTTTCGCTGGCCCGCACCGGTTATACGTTCGACACGCCGATGGTCTCCACGCTCGATGGCGGACGCACACCGCAGGACCGCATGAGCAATCCGTTCCCGAACGGCCTTACCCCACCGTCCGGCAGCCGCAATGGCCTGCTCACAGGAATCGGCCAAGGCGTGGCCGGGCAGCTATTGGATGCCAACCGCGGTTACACCGAACAGTGGAACTTCACGGTGCAGCATCAACCGTGGAACAACTGGCTGTTTGAGGTGGCTTGGGTGGGCAATCACGGCGTGCGCCTGTTCGCCGATGGCCGCAATCTGAATCAGATCTCCGACGCCAACTTCGCGCTCGGCACACAGTTGGCGCAGAGCGTCCCCAACCCGTTTCGCGGGCTGATCGCGAGCGGCCCGCTGTCCGGCGCGACCATCACACGCCAGCAGAGCCTGCTGCCCTTCCCGCATTTCACGGGCGTCAGCGGCGGCTACTCGTTCATCAACAATTCGATCTATCACGCGCTCGCCATCAAGGTTGAGAAGCGGTTCTCGCAGGGATATTCGTTCTTGCTCGCCTACACCGGATCAAAGCTGATAGACGACGGCGCCAACTCCGGCCAGGTCCGCCCCGGCGCGGCCGTCACCACAGGCCCGCAGAACTGGAATAACCTCCGAGCCGAACGCAGCAAGAGCGCGCAGGATGTGCCGCAGCGCATGGTCTTTAGCGCGTCGTGGGAACTCCCGTTTGGCAAGAACGGCTCGCGTCTCGCGCAGTACACGATCGGCGGCTGGCAGTTGAACGCAATCCAGACGATCGAAAGCGGTACGCCTCTGTCGCTGGCGGCCACCGTCGCCGGCGGCGGCAACCGGCCGAACGTAGTCTCCGGAACGGCGGCGAAGCTGGACAAGCCGACTATCGACCGCTGGTTCAACACATCGGCATTTTCTATCCCGCAGGCCTACTCATGGGGCAACGTCTCTCGCACGCTGCCGAACGTCCACACCGATTCGGTCTTCAACATGGATCTGTCGCTGTTTAAGAACTTCCCGATCCGGGAAGGCATGAAACTCCAGTTCCGTGCCGAGGCGTTTAACGTGACCAACACGCCAACCTTCGGTGAACCAGGCCGAGCCATCAACGCCGCAACGTTTGGCGTCGTCACCGCGACGGCCTTTAATCCGAAGCCTCGCGAAGTGCAGTTGGCTTTGCGGCTGACGTTCTAAGCGCGGTTTTCGTTCTTTCGAGGCGCTCAGAGCGTGCCTTCTCGCGCCGCAAGGCAGTTCCCATGGCCGAGACTCTAGGCCGGCTCAGTCGCCACGGCGGCTAGCGGCGTCGCAGTGCGCTAAAATAGAAAGTTTGGTCATTCGATGAGCAACCTGATCGTCCTAGGCGCCCAATGGGGCGACGAGGGAAAAGGCAAGATGGTCGACCTTTTCTCCGACAAATTCGACTACGTCGTCCGCTACCAAGGCGGCCACAACGCAGGCCATACCGTCTTCATTGGCCCCACGAAGTATGTGCTGAAGCTGATCCCCTCGGGCATTCTCCGCCCGGGCGTGCGAGCGGTTATCGGCAACGGCGTCGTCATCGACCCCGCGGCGCTGCTCGAAGAAATCGCAACGCTCGAAAAGGCCGGCATCCCGGTCGCCAGCCAACTGGCGATCTCCAACCGCGCACACGTCATCTTCCCCTTCCATCGGATCGTCGAGAAGATGAGCGAAGCGCGTACCGACCGCACGGCGATCGGCACGACCTCGCGCGGTATCGGGCCTTGCTATGAAGATAAGATCGCGCGCCGCGGCATCCGCATCGCCGACCTCATCGACACCGACAACTTCCGCGCACTCTACGCCAATCTCATCGCCGACAAGCGCATCGTCGCCGCAGCGTTCGGCATCCCGTTCGATCTCGATGTCGACGCGCTCCGCGCGCAGTACGAAGAGTTCGCCGAACGCATTCGCCCCATGGTCGCCGACACCGCGATTCTCCTTCGCGACGCGATGAACGCCAAGAGGCCCGTGCTCTTCGAAGGCGCGCAGGGCACGATGCTCGATATCGATCACGGAACCTATCCGTTCGTTACGTCCTCGAGCGCGGCGGCCGGTGGCGCCTGCACCGGCGCCGGCGTTCCGCCCACGCGCATCGACGGCATCGTCGGCGTATCGAAGGCCTACATTACACGCGTCGGCGGCGGCCCCTTCCCCACCGAGGATCACACCGAAGCCG
>VFZQ01000233.1 GCA_016871135.1 Acidobacteriota bacterium
AACTGGTCGCACGCCGAGGACATCGAACGGCAAGCCGCCGCTGGGACGCTGCGCAAGAATCCGACACTGGAGAAACTCGACCATGCTGCCTGAGAACTTGCTGGACCCCTCGCTGGTCTTGAACACCTCTACCGCTCTCGACGAACTGACGCTGGAAATTGTTCCGGAAAAAATTCTGGAAGCCCTGCGCGCGCTGAAGGCGCAGAAGTTTGAGCGCTTCGTTTCCGTCACGGCCGTTGACCGGTATCCGATGGAGCCGCGCTTCGAAGTCGTCTATCACATGCAGTCCGTGGCGCGGAACCTGCGCGTGCGGCTGAAGTGCCGTGTTACCGGCGACAACCCAAAGATTGCGTCCGCGACCGTTGTGTACGCGGCGGCCAATTGGTACGAGCGCGAGGCGTTCGATTTGTTTGGCATCGATTTTGAGGGGCATCCGAATCTGACCCGGATCATGATGCCCGATTTCTGGCAAGGCCATCCGTTGCGGCGGGACTACCCCGTGCACGGCCACAAGTACGACTACAAGAGTGAATAAAGAGGAGTTGGGCCACCCTCCTCTCGCGCAGCGACGAACCCGTAATACAGGGGAAGCCCTACAACCATGAGCCACACGATCACAGCGGAACCCGAAGAAAAACAAAGCAGCCACACGCGGCGCATGACCCTGAACATGGGTCCACAGCACCCGTCGACGCACGGCGTGTTGCGCGTGGTTCTGGAGTTGGACGGGGAATCGATTTTCAAAGCGACGCCGGACATCGGCTTCTTGCACACGGGCATCGAGAAGCAGTGCGAGGCGTTGAACTGGCACCAGGTGATCACGCTGACCGATCGCGTCGACTACCTGGCAAACCTCTCGAACAACCTCTGCTACAGCCTGGCCGTTGAGAAGTTGCTCCAGATGGAGATTCCGCCCAAGGCCCAATACCTGCGTGTGTTGCTCGCCGAGTTGACACGCATCAATAGCCACCTGGTCTGGCTGGGAACCCACGCGCTCGACATTGGCGCGATGACGGTGTTCTTCCTCTGCTTCCGCGAGCGCGAAGACATTCTCCGCCTGTTCGAGATGTTCTCGGGCCAACGCCTGATGACTTCCTACATTCGAATCGGCGGGCTGGCGCTGGAGCCTCCGCGCGGTTGGGAAAAGCGCGTGAAGACGTTTATCGACGGGTTGCCGAGCAAGATCGACGAATACGAATCGCTGCTGAACACGAATCCGATCTGGTTGAAGCGGACCAAGGGCGTGGGCAAGATCTCGGTAGAAGAAATGCTTGAAATCGGCTTGACCGGGCCGTGTATCCGCGGTGCCGGCATTCCGTTCGACGCACGCAAGATGACGCCCTATTCGAGCTACGAGAAGTTCCAGTTCGAAGTGCCGACCTCGACCGATAACGACGTGTACGCCCGGTACGAATGCCGTGTGCGCGAGATGCGCGAGTCGGCCAAAATCGTGCAGCAGGCCATGGCCGGGATGCCGGAAGGCCCTGTGCAAGCCGATGCGCCGAAGGCCGTGCTGCCGGAACGCGAGCGGATGAAGACGCAGATGGAGTCGCTGATCTATCACTTCAAGATCGTGACGGAAGGCATCAGCGTACCGGTGGGCGAAGTATTTCAAGTGGTCGAGTCGCCGCGTGGCGAACTCGGCTATTACGTGGTCAGCGATGGGACGGCGAAGCCGCTGCGGGTGCACATGCGCACGCCGAGCTTCGGCAATCTGCAAGGGCTGCCGAATATGATCGAGAGCCGGGGCATCGCGGATTCGATCGCGATCATGGGAAGTTTGGATTTCGTACTGGGAGATTGCGACCGATGACGTTTTCCCCGCAATTGGAAGCCCGTTTCGCGGAGCTGCTGACGCATTATCCGGAAGGCCGGCAACGCGGCGCGTTGATACCGATGCTGATGTACGCGCAGGATGAAGTAGGCGCGGTGACGCAGGAGTTGATGGAAGAGTTGGCCAAGCGGCTGGGCATCACGACTCTGCAGGTCGATGAGGTCACCGGCTACTACTCGATGCTGCATAAGAAGCCGCAGGGCAAGTACCACGTTCAAGTTTGCACGAACGTGGCTTGCATGCTGCGTGGCGGCGCCGAACTGTACGACCACGCTTGCAAGAAGCTGAATCTCGGGCACAAGCAGACGGCGGCCGATGGAAAGTTCTCGCTCGAAGAAGTCGAATGCATCGGCGCGTGTTCGTGGGCGCCGGCGATTCAGGTCAACTACGACTTCCATCACGAAGTGACCACCGGCAAGCTGGACGAGATTCTGGAGGGACTGAAGTGAAGCTCTACAACGAACCGAGTCCGTTAGAGACGAGAGTCATCTCCAAGCGTTTTGGCACTCAGAACTCATGGCGGGTCGATACATATCTGGCGACGGGTGGCATGCAGGCGTTCAAGAAAGCCTGCGAGATGACGCAGGATCAGATTATCGATGAAGTGAAGGCTTCGTCGCTGCGAGGCCGCGGCGGCGCGGGATTCCCGACGGGCATGAAGTGGAGCTTCGTGCCGCGGCAAAGCGAGTTGCCGAAGTACATCGTCGTCAACGCGGATGAATCCGAACCGGGCACCTGCAAAGACCGGCTTTTGATGGAGCACGATCCGATCCAGATGGTCGAGGGAATTCTGATCGCGGCGAAAGCGGTCGGCGCTTCCAAGGGCTGGGTGTACATTCGCGGCGAGTACCGCTACCTTATCGATCACATGGACGCGGTGCTGAAGGAGTGCTACGAGCGAAATCTGCTCGGCAAGAACATTCTCGGCACGGGTTTCGACTTCGATCTTTACACACAGACCGGCGCGGGCGCGTACGAGTGCGGCGAGGAATCGGCGCTGCTTGAGTCTCTTGAAGGCAAACGCGGCGTGCCGCGGATTCGTCCGCCATTCCCGGCTGTCAGCGGCGCGTTTCAATGCCCGACGGTGCTGAACAACGTCGAGACGTTTTCGACGGTGCCTGCGATTCTCAATGGCGGCGGCAAGTGGTACGCCGACTTGGGCACGCCGCGCAACGGCGGCACGCGGTTGGTGTGTCTGGCGGGTCACGTCAATAAGCCCGGTGTTTACGAAGTTCCGCTGGGCATGAACATGATGTACTTCCTCAACGAAATCGGCGGCGGGATGTTGGGCGGCCGGAAGTTGAAGGCGATTATTCCGGGCGGTTCTTCGTGTCCGATTCTGAGCGCCGAAGAGTGCGACGTCGCGATGGATTACGACACGATGGCGAAGGCCGGCACGATGCTCGGTTCGGGCGGCATGATGGTGATGGACGAGACCACCGACATGGTCAAGGTCGCGTTGCGCATCATGCGGTTCTACAACCACGAAAGTTGCGGCTGGTGCATTCCGTGCCGCGAGGGCACAACGTGGCTGCGCAAGATGCTGGCGCGTATCGTGGACGGAAACGGAGCGGCGCGCGACGTCGATTTGATCGGCGATCTGGCGCAATCGATGCTTGGCCGCACGTTCTGCCCGCTTGGCGATGCCGCGGCGCTGCCGACGATCTCGCTGATCAAGAAATGGCGTCCGGAGTTCGAAGCCTATGTGGCGAAGAATCCGTTCGCTTCCACCGAACTGGTGCAGGTGGCCTAAGGAGCAAGGATGTCGAATCTGGTGAAGCTGACGATCAACGACACGCCGGTGGAAGCGCCGGCGGGTACGCTGCTGATCGACGCGGCAAAGACGGCGGGCATCGAAATACCTGCGTTTTGCTACTACGAAGGCATGTCGCTGCAAGCGGCGTGCCGCATGTGTCTGGTCGAAATCGAAAAAGCTCCGAAGCTGATGGCGGCCTGTGTTGTGCCGGTAGCCGAAGGCATGGTGGTGCGCACCGAGTCCGAGGCCGTCGTCAAGGCGCGGAAGACGACGCTTGAGTTCCTGTTGACGAATCATCCGCTCGATTGCCCGGTGTGCGACAAGGGCGGCGAGTGCGAACTGCAGGACATGGTTTTCAAGTACGGTGCGGGCGAATCGCGCTTCACCGAGGTGAAGCATCACGTGCCGGAAAAGCAGTGGAGTCCGGTGGTTTTCTACGACGGGCCGCGCTGCATTCTGTGTTATCGCTGCGTGCGTGTCTGTAATGAAGGCATGGGCGTGGGCGCTTTGGGCGTCGTCAACCGCGGCGTTGTTTCCGAAATCGCACCGTCGCACGGCGATCATCTTGAGTGCGATGAATGTGGATCGTGTATCGATATCTGCCCGGTGGGCGCGTTGACCTCCGGCGCGTATCGCTACAAGACGCGGCCGTGGGAGATGGAACATACGGGCACGATTTGCACGCATTGCTCCGATGGCTGCAAGACCACGCTCGGCACGCGCAACGGCGAGATCGTTCGCGGTAACAATCGCGATCGTTCAGGCGTGAACGGTGAGTTTCTGTGCGTGAAGGGCCGGTATGCGTTCGACTTCAACCATCACCCGGAACGGCTGCAAGCGCCGTTGCTGCGCGTGGATGGGAAGCTGGAAGAAGTTAGCTGGTCGCGCGCGCTGCAGGTGCTCGTCGAGAAGTTTAAGGCTGTGCGAGATGCCAAGGGCAACGTGGGTGTGATTGGCTCGACGCGCACTTCGAACGAAGAAGCGTTCCTGCTGCAGAAATTCGCGCGGACGGTTTTCGGAACGAACAATATTGATCATCACCGTTCGGGCGATGTCGCCACGCTGCTCGATGCGTTGAGCGGAAAGACGGGCGCACTTGGGACGTCGGCCGATTGCTACACGTCGAAGGCCGTGTTAATTATCGGCGCGGATCTTTCGCAGCAACATCCGTTCCTGGCCAATCAGATCCGCGCGAACGTGCGGCATCAGAAGACTCCGGTGTACGTTGTCACGCCAGGCGCGGTACGCGAGGACAAGACGGCGAAAAAGGCCGTACGGGCCGGCGAGGATTGGCTGGCGGCGGTTGAAAACCTGAAGAGTTCGCTCGCGAGCGAGAAAGAATTGCTCGTTGTCTTCGGCGACGCGGTGAAGGGTGAGGGGCTGCGGAAGCTAGTCGCTTTGGGCGATTCGCTAGGTATTCCCGTCAAGTACATCGCATTGGTCGATTACGCGAATTCCCGCGGCGCGATGGACATGGGCCTGTTGCCGGATTTGGGGCCTGGCTATCACGCGGTGGAAGGTAAGGCCGGTTTGACGCTGCCGCAGATGTTGGCAGCGACGGATCTGGATTTAGTCTGGGTCGTCGGTGCGAATCCGCTGAAGAATGCCTCACTGGGATCCTCGAAGGCGTTCGTCGTTGTGCAGGATCTGTTCCGCACCGAGACAGCCGAACGCGCCGATCTGGTGTTGCCCGCGGCGTCGGCGTACGAGAAGAATGGTACGGTAACGAATACCTGCGGCGAAGTGCAGCGCTTGATGAAGGCCGCCGATACGGTTGGCGCGAAGACGGATCTGGCGATGTTCGGTTTGATCGCGCGCGGCCTGGGTGTGAATCTCGGCAAGGTGGATGCGGACAATGTGTTCGCGGAAATCCAAAAAACAGTTCGTGGCTATAATGTTCCACTGCCGGTGATTGTCACTGGTGGCGCGGCGCAGACGCAGGCGGTGAACGGGCGAGTGCCGTCGAATGTGCTGCCGGAATTGATCCGGTCGGCCGGTGACACACTGTTCACAACAGGCACGCTGACGAAGTACTCGAAAGTTTTGAATGAAGTGATGGAAGGCCCCGGCGGTCTTTACCGCTAGGAACGGGAACACATGGACTTTCTCCTCGTATCCATTATCAAAATGCTGATCATCGCGCCGGCGCTGCTGGCGACGCTCGCCTACATCGTGTGGGTGGAGCGCAAGGTGATCGCCCACGTGCAGTTGCGCGTTGGGCCGTACTTTGTCGGGCCGCACGGTTTGTTGCAACCGATCGCCGACGCCGTAAAGCTGCTGACCAAGGAAGACTTCATTCCGAGCGGCGTGAATCACTTCTTTTACTGGCTAGCCCCGTGGCTGGGCCTGATGTTCGCGGTAACGGGCATCGCCGTGATTCCGTTCGGGCCTGTTGTTGAGATTTTTGGCGTGAAGACGAATCTGGGCTTGGCGGATTTGAACATCGGCCTATTGTGGATTTTGGGTTTGGCCGGCATGGGTGTTTATGGCATCGCGCTCGCTGGTTGGAGTTCGAACAATAAATACGCCCTGTTGGGCGGACTGCGCAGCTCGGCGCAGATGATCAGCTACGAACTGCCAATGGCGCTGGCCCTTGCCGCGCCGCTGCTGCTCTCGAATTCGCTGAATTTGCGCGAAGTCGTCACCACGCAAGAGGGCTTTGTTTTCGGATTCATTCCGAACTGGAACCTGTTCACCGGTTTTCAGATCGTCGGTTTCGTCGCCTACATGATGTGCGGATTCGCCGAAACGAACCGCATCCCGTTCGACTTGCCGGAAGCCGAAAACGAATTGGTCGCCGGCTTCCACAGCGAGTATTCATCGATGAAGTTCGCGGCGTTCTTCATGGCCGAATATTGCAACATGGTCATCGTTTGCTCGGTGGCGACTGCGCTGTTCCTTGGCGGATGGCATCCGATCGTGCCCGAGGCGATTTCGCCGCTGGTTCCGACGGCGCTGTTCGCGCTCTTCGGCGTTACGCTGCTCTATCACGGCATGAATCCCGGCCGCCCTTCGGACCGCAAGACCTTCCCGGTTTTCGGCGTGATCATGCTGGCGATCGCGGCGGTCTTCATGGCCCCGTACATTGGGCCGATCGTGACGCCGCTGTTCTGGTTCCTCGGCAAAGTCGGGTTCCTGCTGTTCTTCTTTATCTGGGTGCGCGCGACGCTGCCCCGTTTCCGGTACGACCAGCTCATGAAAATCGCATGGCTGTTCCTGTTCCCGGTTTCATTGATCAACCTCTTGCTCACGGCATTCGGCGTGACGTTCTTCGGGAAGTAAAACCATGGATCTAGTCCTCTTCCTTACATTCGCAATCATCGCCGTTGTCTGCGGCTTAAGCATGGCGCTCCAGCGGCATCCGGTGGCCAGCGCGTTGTCGCTGATCGGTGTGATGGTTTCGCTCGCCGTGTTGTATGTGCTGCTGGGCGCCGAGTTCATCGCGGCGGCGCAGTTGGTGGTCTACTCGGGCGCGATCATGGTGTTGTTCATCTTCGTCATCATGCTGCTGAACGCGGGCGCGGAAAAAACGACGCACAAAGCCGGACTGGCCGAGTTCATGGGCATACCGTTGTTGTTGCTGCTGCTGGCGGTATCGACGTGGGTGATCACGAAATCAACCGCGGCCGGCAAGATGGTGAAGTTCGGCGCGTTCAGCGGCGGCGGCCCGCGCGAAGTCGGCTGGGAGTTGTTCACGCGCTACGTGTTGCCGTTCGAGGTGACATCGATTTTGATTTTGATCGCGATCGCCGGCGCCGTCCGGCTGGCCGATCGGGAGCTTGACTAATGTCGCTATCCGCAATTATTCCGCAGGAGTTCCTGAACCAAGCGGTTCCATTGAACGCCTATCTCATTCTGAGCGCGATTCTGTTTACGATCGGCGTGGCCGCGTTTCTGTTCCGCCGCAACATTATCACCGTGTTCATGGCGATCGAGCTAATGCTCAACGCCGTGAACCTAACGTTCGTCACCTTCTCTAATCAGTTTGGAAAAGTGGACGGGCAGATTTTTTCCTTCTTCGTCATGGTGGTGGCGGCTGCTGAAGCCGCTGTCGGGCTGGCCATTATTCTCATGGTCTTCCGCAACCGCGCGACGCTGCAGATCGACGATATCGACACACTAAAGAACTAACGGACGATGCAACTCTGGCTCATCCCATTCCTACCGCTGGCGGGCGCCGCGATCAACGGCTTTA
>VFZQ01000234.1 GCA_016871135.1 Acidobacteriota bacterium
CGTTGTCATTTTGTTCGACCCCATCTTCCAAGGCCTGGCCATCTCCTTGATGGCGGGCGAGATCGCATCGTTGCTGCTTTCGCGGGTGACGGTGCCGATTGTCTATTACATCGCGAGTAAGTAAGGAGAACAACCCAATGAATGTGGAACAAATGCTCCGCATGATCGCCGGAGCGATGCTCCTGTTGAGTCTGGCGCTGGCCCACTACGTGAGTCCGAACTGGTTGTGGTTCAGCGCCTTCATCGGCGCGAATCTGTTTCAATCGGCATTCACCAACTGGTGCCCGATGATGACCATCCTGCGCAAGATGGGGGTGCGGGGGTAACAATAGAAAGAGATGGACAACGCGCTAGGTTTACACCGGCTGCACTTCGCCTTCACAATTACATATCACTACCTTTTCCCACAATTGACGATGGGGTTGGCGCTGCTGATCTTCGTGATGAAGACGATTGCGCTGCGAATCGGCGACCGGCGTTACGAAGCCGCCGCGCAGTTTTGGATCCGCATCTTTGGCATTAACTTCGCGATGGGCGTCGTCACCGGAATTCCTATGGAATTCCAGTTCGGCACGAACTGGTCGCGCTTCGCGAAGGCGGCGGGCGGCGTGATCGGGCAGACTCTGGCGATGGAAGGGTTGTATTCGTTCTTCCTGGAGTCGACGTTCCTCGGCATACTTCTCTACGGCCGCGATCGCGTTGGCCCCCGCATTCATTGGATGGCGTCGCTGGGCGTCTTCGTTGGATCGTGGCTGAGCGGGTTCTTCATCATCGTCACCGATGCGTGGATGCAGCATCCAGTCGGGCATCGAATTGGGGCTAACGGCGAAATCATCCTCGACAGCTTGTCGGCGTACCTGCTCAACCCGTGGGCGTACGCGCAGTACGCGCATAACATGATGGGATCGGTAGTAACGGCGTCGGCGGTCGTTTGTTCGATTGGCGCGTTTTATCTACTTCGCCGCGAGCATGAAGAATCGGGCCGATTGTTTTTGCGAATCGGTGTACCGGCATTCGCATTGTCCTCGGTGATGATGATTTTTCCGACCGGCGACATTCAAGGCAAAATGGTGGCGCTGCATCAACCGGTGACGCTGGCGGCGATGGAAGGGCACTTTGAAACCAGAGCCGGCGCGCCGATGAACGTGCTCGGACAGCCCGACGTGGAACGCCAGCGGCTGGACAATCCGCTACAACTTCCCAACGTGTTGAGCATGATCAGCTACGGCCGTTGGAACGCCGAAGTGAAAGGGCTGAACGAAGTCCCGCGCGATCAGTGGCCCGACAACATTCCGCTGTTGTACTACTCGTTTCACATCATGGTCGGATTGGGCACGATTTTCGTCGCACTGAGTCTGGCGGCATTCGCGGCGCTCCGACTGCGCAGACTCTTCACAACGAAACCGCTGTTGTGGGCAATGTTGCTGGCGCTTCCTTTCCCGTATATCGCGAACACCGCGGGTTGGATGACCGCCGAGTTGGGCCGGCAGCCGTGGCTCATCTATGGAATCATGCGAACGGCGGAGGGCTCATCGGCGCGGGTGTCGAGCGGCAATGCACTGTTCACGCTGCTCGGATTCATGGGTCTATACACGGTGCTGGGGATTTTGTTCCTGTTCCTGGTACATCGAGAAATTATGCGCGGACCGGAGCCGAACGAGTGATGGAAACGATCTGGTTTTGCCTGGTGGCCTTCTGTTTGGCGGCGTACGTCGTGCTCGATGGATTCGACCTCGGCGTAGGCGCCGTGCATTGGTTGGTGGCGCGAAATTCGGATGAACGTGCGCAATCGCTTGAGACTATCGGCCCGTTCTGGGACGGCAATGAAGTCTGGCTGCTGGCGGGCGGCGGAACGCTCTATCTCTCGTTTCCAACTCTCTACGCGAGCGCGTTTTCCGGCTTCTACCTACCGTTGATGATCGTGCTTTGGCTGCTGATTCTGCGCGGTATCGCGATCGAGTTCCGCCACCTGATTCACGACGATATGTGGACGCCTTTATGGGACGTCGTATTCTCGGGCGCAAGCGCGCTGTTAGCGATCGTGTTCGGCGCGGCTCTCGGCAATGTGGTGCGCGGCGTGCCGCTCGACGCGAATCAAGAATTTTTCCTGCCTCTGTGGACGGACTTTCGCGTGTCGGCGAATCCGGGAATCCTCGATTGGTACACGATTCTCACCGGTCTGCTGGCGCTGGCGGCACTGGCACAACACGGCGCGTTGTGGATTTGCCTCAAGGCGCACGACCCGCTTGAATCACGCGCGACGGAAGTTGCGCACCGGCTCACGCCCGCCGTCGCGGCGTTGACTGCTATCGTCACAATCGCGAGTTTTTCCGTACGGCCCGCGTTGATCGGAAATTTCGCGGCAATGCCGTGGGGCTGTCTCTTTCCGATCATCGCAATCGGCTCGCTTTGGGTTGTTCACACGCGAAAATCGTTCGCGGCATCGTGCGCATACCTGGCGAGTATGCTCGTCAGCGTGGTGTTCAGCGTGTATCCGGAAGTGCTTCCAGCAAGCCCAGGTGCGAAACCGTTAACGATTCAAAACACAGCAGCGTCAGCCTACGGCCTCCAAGTCGGGCTAGTATGGTGGATTCCCGGTCTGCTGCTGGCAGTTGGGTACGCGGTGTTTCTCTACCGCCGTTTCGCGGGCAAGCCAGACCGGCCTTCCGCAACTTAAATCGGAGATCGGGGTTTTCTACAGGTTATGGTTTCTCGCGGCGTTCTGCCGGTGTTCCTCTTCTGCCTTGCCGGCGCCGCATCGGCGTGGGGTCAGGCCTGCACTTCGGTCAGTTTGAACAACTCCGGCGCGTTCGCGGCGGCCAACGGGGGCAACGGAACTTTCAACGCTACCGGCACTCCGTCGAATTGCCTGAAAAGCGCTTCGAGTACCGTCGACTGGATCACGATCTCGTTTGGCGGCGGCACGGCGAATCCGTCGACGTTCGGCTACACGGTGACGGCGAACAACTCCACCCAGCAGCGAGTAGGCGTAATTCAGGTCAACGGCGGGCTAGCCAGTTTCACAGTCACGCAAAGCGGTGTCACCTGCAGCTATAGTATTTCGCCATCGAACGCGACGGTCGGGAGTGCGGGCACAACCAATACGTTCAACGTTACGACGACGAGCGCCTGTTCGTGGACGCCCGTTTCAAACGCGGCATGGATTCAAGTGAGCGGCGGCGGCAGCGGCGACGGTCAGATCACCTACACCGTTCAGGCGAACACCACCACGGAAGCGCGAAGCGGGACGATCTCCGTTGGCAGCGCCACGTTCACGGTGAATCAGCAGCCGGTGTGCAGTTTTACGCTTTCACCGAATTTCCAACAGATCCGTCCTGGTGCGGAGTCCGGTACGGTGACGATCACAGCGAACGTCTCCAGTTGCGTTCGCAACGCCGTCAGCGATTCGACGTGGCTGACGATTCCGGTCGGATCAAGCGGTACAGGTAACGGTACTCTGAGCTGGAGTGCGGCTGCAAACCCGGCATCGACCGCCCGCACTGGACGCATCACGATTGGCGATGCGACTTTCACGCTGCAGCAGGAGGGCGGAAGCTGCTCTTACCTTGTGGCGCCGGCTTCGATAACGGTGCCCGTAACCGGTGGCGGGGGAAATTTCACGCTGACGACGAACTGCGCGTGGCAGGCAAGGTCGTCGGCGACCTGGCTGAGCATCGTGGGTCCCGAGAGCGGCAGTGGCACGGCGACAATCGGCTACTCGGCGAGCGGCAACCCTACCCCCGTGGCAAGATCGGCGTCGATTACCGTCGGCGACACCGCATTTATCGTGTCCCAGCCCGCTTCGACGTGCAGTCTGACGCTCAATCCGACATCGTTTGCAATCGGGCCGGAAGGCGGCGTGGGCGCGTTTGACGTCGATGTGCTGAGCGGTTGTAACTGGACGGCAACGTCGACTGCATCGTGGCTGACGATCGCGTCGGCGGCCACCGGCAACGCGGATGCAACGATCACGTTTAATGTGGCCGCCAACACAACGCCAGGTACGCGCACCGGGGTCATCACCGTTAGCGACAAAACTTTCACCGTTACGCAGCAAGGCGCCAACTGCACATTGTCCATCGAGCCAACGTCGAATCTCGCAGTGCCGTCGAACGCGTTTCAGGGAACGATAAATGTCACATCGACCTGTCAGTGGACGGCGCAATCAACGGTCGGATTCATCAGCATAACTGCGGGCGCCAGCGGCAATGGGAACGGGCAAGTCGCCTATTCGGTCGGCGCAAATCCGTCGGCGCAGAGCCGCAGCGGCGCAGTTCGCATCGGCAACTTGACCTTCAATATTACGCAGTCCGGCGGAGGTTGCTCGATCACACTGAACCCGCCGCGTGCGACGATTTCCGGCGCGGTCTTCGCCGGACGCTTCAACATTAACGGCAGTGTCGGCTGCCAGTGGACGCCCTCGACAAACGATTCGTGGATTACCATCGCATCGTTTTCCAGCGTGAACGGCAGTGGCGCGGTGGACTACACGCTCACGCCGAATTTCAGTGGGGCGGAACGAACGGGTACAGTGCGTGTGAACAACGAGACGTTTTCGATCACGCAGGGAACATCCAAGCCCTCCATCGTTGCGAACGGGATTTTGAACGCGGCAAGTTTCCGGGGCGGTCCAGTCGCCGCGGGCGAGATCGTGACCATCTACGGAACGCTGATGGGCCCGGCCGAGATTAAGACCCTCGAACTGACGAGCGATCGCACTGGCATAACGACGGAGCTTGCGCGCACGCGCGTGTTGTTCGACGACGTGCCCGCGCCGATCATCTATACGACCGACAAACAGCTAAGCTGCATTGTTCCGTTCGAGGTACAGGGCAAGCCAAGCGTGAAGGTGACGGTCGAGTATCAGGGTGCCCAATCGGACGCGGTCGACATTCCTGTAGCGCAGACGGCGCCGGCGATATTCACGCAAAACGCAAACGGCACGGGCCTTGCGGCCATTCTCAATCAGGACAATTCACTGAACGGGACGGCGAACGCCGCCGCGCGCAACTCGATCATCCAGATCTTCGCGACAGGCGGCGGGCAGACGAACCCGCCCGGACTAACGGGCAAGCTGACCGGAACGCCGTTGCCGCAGTTCCCTGCCGGCCGCATCACCGTGCGCATCAACAACATCGAAGCACCGGTCGTTTATGCAGGCGGCGCTCCTGGCTTGGTGCAAGGGCTGATTCAAATCAACGTACGAGTGCCGGCCACCGCGCCCATCGGCCCCGCGGTGCCGATCCTCATTCGCGCGAACAACGTCGATAGCCCCGCGGGCGTGATAATTGCGATTCGGCAGTAACCGAAGCTATTTGAAAACTACTTCGTCGCGATCGTCGCTGCGGAACAATGATGCAGGCAAACCGGCGCTGTTGACCAGATTCGCGTCGGGGTTGTAGTCCCAAGCGTAACGAACGGCGCGCGGATCGGCGACGCCGGAAACAACAACGGTCGCGCCCTCGATCGTCGCCGTAGCGGGAACGAACTGGCCGCCGGCGCCGGCGATGACGAACCCCTTTACCGCGCCGCCATCACGCGTCTTCAGGCCCGTTCCAACGTGATCGAACCACACGCGCAGATTCTTGCCGTCGCGCGTCGTTTGCCGATAGAGCGGGCTCGACCAAACGAATCCGTTCTGCCCATAAGCCACATGCCGCGCCAGCAACGCGAGGCGCTTGCCGACATCCTGCTTGTTCTTCGGGTGAATGTCGGTGGCCTCGCCGATATCGTTGATAACCACGACTCCCGTGCGTTTCAACGACGTCGCCTTGACTTGACCTTCCTGCACGCGCATCCAGTGGCCGTTCTTGGCGGCGTTGCCGAAGTTGGCCAGTTGCACCCAGAAGAAGGGGAAATCGCCATGGCCGAAAGCGCGGCGCCAATCGGTCGCGAGCGTGCGCAGCGCTTCGCCGTAGATATGGCCTTGCGCGCGGCCGGATTCGGATTCGCCTTGATACCAGAGGGCGCCCTTGATTGTGTATTTGGTAAGCGGCGCGATCATCCCGTTGTAGAGCGTGGTCGGCTCGTGTTGATGGCCAGGACCGAGCGGCGCGGCGGGACGCGGCCCTTTTCTTCCATCCGCCTCCCATTTGACGACGTTCATTTCATAGCGCGCGTTGTTGTTCGGATACTGTGCGATCGCGTCTTGCCAAAATGTCAAGAACGGCGAGAGATTCGCGTTGCCCGTCAGCGCCGGGCCGCTCAGCCAGGAGGCGATCGGCGTGCCGCCCCACGACGAGTGGATCAAACCCATTGGCACTTTTAAATCCTGATGCAGTTGCCGCCCGAAGTAGTACAGCACGGCCGAAAAGTCGCGAGCCGATTCCGGAGTGCAGACAACCCACTTTGCGTCGACATCTTCGACCGGAGTCGACGATCCCTTTCGCGGAACATAGAAGAGCCGCACTTGCGGGAAGTTCGCGCCGCTGATTTCGGCTTCGGCATTGTTGGTCTGGCGCACGGCCCATTGCATGTTCGATTGGCCGGAACCAATCCAGACGTCACCAACCAGCACATCGGCAATGCGAATGGTATTCGTGCCCCGAACGGTCATCTCGGCCGGCGCGGCGGGCGTCATCGGCTTTAACCACGCTTCCCAACGGCCCAGCGCATTCGCGGTTGTCTCGGCGGTTTGGCCACGGAAAGAAACAGTAACGGCTTCGCCGGGATCGGCCGTGCCGAAAATCCGCACCGGCACATCGCGTTGAAGCAGCATGTGGTCGCCAATTAGATTCGGCAGTTTGACGGCGGCCTGGCTGCTGGCGATCAACAGGAGCGAAAGTAGGGTTGGTTTGGTCATCGCAATCGGACCATCATACAGCTTCGGCGGTGTACCCTGAAAGAGAATGCGTTATTTGTGGATCGCGCTGGCCGGAGGCGCTGGGAGCGTCTGCCGGTATTTGGTCTGGCGCGCGATGAGCGGCATCGATGGGTCGTTGCCTTTCGGAACGCTGGCGGTTAATTTGGCCGGCTGTTTTGGAATCGGGCTGGCCGCGCGTGTCATCCAAGATGAGATGACACGGCTTGCGTTGGTGACGGGCTTCCTCGGCGGCTTCACCACCTTCTCCGCCTTCGGCCTGGAAACGCTGAACCTGCTGCGTGCTGGTGCTGCCGGCACGGCGTTCGTCTACGTCGTTCTTTCCAACGCGGGCGGACTCGCGGCTGCTTGGGCCGGCTGGAGAATAGCCGCACGATGAAGGCGTTTCGATACAAGTTTCAAACGGCCTTCGGTCTGGCGTGGGCCTCGTTGCGCGCGCACAAGCTGCGGAGCTTTCTCACCCTGCTCGGCGTGATCATCGGCGTTTCGAGCGTTGTGCTAGTCGGGTCGGCGATCGAAGGGCTTGGCAACTATGCGGAGTCGACGACGTCGAAGGCGTTCGGCAGCGAGTCGTTCCTAATTGCCCAAATCGCCAACGTCGGCAAAATGACACGACGCGAGCGCGCGGAGAAGTTGCGCGTGAATAAAGAGATTCGTCCGGAAGATCTCGATTACCTGCGCGCCACGACCGGCGAGCAGATGCTGTACAGCCCCTATCGCACTCGAGTCGAGGACATCCGCTTCGGCGACATCACGCTGGAAGGCGCGTCGATAATCGGTACTTCGGCGATACTCCCGGAAATCCGCGAAGTGATTACCACCGATGGCCGCTTCTTCACGGAACAAGAAGAGCACAACAAGCAGTTTGTGTGCGTCGTTGGGACCGAGGTGCAGGCGAAATTTTTTGGCGACGCGAGCCCTGTCGGCAAGTTCATCACAGTGCGTGGGTATTCGTTTCAGATCGT
>VFZQ01000235.1 GCA_016871135.1 Acidobacteriota bacterium
ACACGATATTATAACCGGCTTTTTTGCTTACTGTTCGTCTTTTCTGCCACTTATGAAAATACAATAATGAAGCTCAGGTTCCAGTCAAACGTGGCTCACACAATTTCTGGACGAGCTCTAATTACCGGTCGCATTTTTCCACTTGCGTCAAGGCGAAGAAAATGCGAAACTAATCCGTCCCCTTTGCAACAGCCTCATCGAGGGGACAGCAAGGAGCTATCGCATATGTGGCACGAATAGCCGTAGGTGAAATCGCGGCCTCGCACGAATTTTTCAACCGGTCGACGCGTAGCCTGACCGAACAGATGTCGGGTTACGCGCCGTCGGAAGGAATGTTTACCACCGCTCAACAGGTCGCACACGTTGCGCAAACCGTGGAGTGGTTCATCGAGGGCGCGTTCCGCCCCGAGGGCTTCGGAATGAATTTCGAAGCGATGGATGCCGAAGTGCGTAAGGTCACTTCGCTCGAGGCGGCGCGAGCTTGGCTGGAAAAGGCCTTCGCTGCCGCGAAAGCCACGGTCGCCACCAAGACGGATGCGGATTTGCGCGCGCCGCTTCCAGAAGGCCCGATAATGGGCGGCATGCCGCGCATGGGAATCTTCGGCGCGATCACCGACCACACCGCGCACCACCGCGGCGCGCTCACGGTTTATGCCCGATTGAACGGCATCACACCGCCGATGCCGTACATGGAAATGTAGCTCGTTCCCATTGTCACCAGTTGGCGGCTTGGCCTGCCGGATTTGGTCCCCGTGGCGGCCGTCCGGGATCGGGCGAATTCACGCACGCCTCGCCGTTGGGCACTGTATCCCTTCGGAATGACACCCCAACGTCTGAGGCACTGCGCGACGCTGCGCCATTTCACGCGCAGGCACCGCGCGAGTTCACCCGCTCTCCCGCGGTTCGCCGCGCAAATACCCGTCGATGCGAGCCCGGATAGCGCACAGAACTTCCGCTGCGACACGGCGGTACTTCGTCGCGCGTGGCGCCGTCGCGCGACGAAGACTGTGAGATCCGGCCTGGCCTCGGCAAAATGGCCCGCCACATGCAGTATGTATTGGCATGAAAGTCACAAACCTGGCTACACACAGAGTCGCAACGATCGACGCTTCGCTGCCTATCGCCGCCGCGGCGCTCGCCATGCGCAACAACCATGTCGGCGCGCTGGTGGTGACCTCGGGCGATGACGACCGCCCCCGGCCGATCGGGATCATCACCGATCGCGACATTGTTGTCAGCGTCGTGGCGCTCGGACTCGATCCGAACGCGATCGCCGCCGCCGACATCATGAGCGAACAGTTATTCTCGGCCGACCCGGAAGACGACGCCTACGCGACCATTCGCAAGATGCGCGTGCTTGGCGTACGGCGTGCGCCGGTCATCAACGCAAAAGGCAAGCTGAGCGGCATGTTCACGATGGACGACTTCATCGCGTTTCTCGCCCGGGAAATGGGCGAGGTGTCGTCGTTGATCGCCGCCGAGCAACTCGAAGAACAGACCACGCGATTCGCCTGCGAGTAAACCATGCTACCCTTTCGCCACATTCTATTTCCCGTCGATTACTCTCCGCGCTGCCGCGCCGCCGCGGACGCCGTCGCCAAAATGGCCGATCACTTCGGCGCTTCGATCACGCTACTGCATTGCTATCAGGTGCCGGTAGTGGTCTATGGCGAATTCATGCCCATCAGTATGCCCGCGCCGGGAGACTGGCAGGCCATCGCTGAAAAGACCATCGCGCGCTTCGCCCAGGAGGCGTTTCCGGGCCGCAAGGTGACTACGATCGTCGAAGCGAACGATCCCGCCGCCGCGATCCGCAAAACGGCCGACCGCGTGGGCGCCGATCTGGTGATGATACCGGCTAGCGGCCACGGACCGGTGCGGCGGTTTCTTCTCGGGTCGGTGACCGCGAAGGTATTGCACGATGTCGGCCGTCCGGTCTGGACTTCGCACGATGTCATGAATGGCCCGCCCTACAAATCGATCGTCTGCGCGGTCAGCAGCGGCGGCGAGTCGGCCGACGTGATTCGGGCCTCGGCTTTAATCGCCAAGGCATTCGATGCGAAACTAACGGTCATGCACGCCGTCGACGCGCGGAGCGCCGTTCTTGAAACCGAATATGGTCCGTATCGGAAGATGCTCATGGATGCGGCCGAAAATCACTTGCGCGGTATTCTTCGCGACCAGGGACTCGACGTGCCGGTTTCGGTGTGGGACGGCGATGTCGCGAACTGCCTCAAGGACGAGGCCGAGAAACGCGATGCGGACTTAATCATTACGGGGCGCGGCCACGCGCAAGGGTTGCTGGGCAGTCTCTGGTCCCATTTGAATTCCATCGTTCGGGTGTCGCACTGTCCGGTGCTTAGCCTATGAGGCGGCTTCTTTGATCGACGAATACCTGAGCTTGATCGAAGCCGCGCCCGAAGGGATCGTCGAGATCGACGAGGGCGGATCGATCCTGCTGGTCAACGAGGCCGCCGAGCGAATGTTCGGTTATCCGCGCGCGGAACTGCTGGGGCAAGGAATCGAGATGCTGGTTCCCGAGTCCCGCCGCGCCGCTCATCGCGAGCGGCGCGGCGCGTTTCAAAAGGAGCCCGCGTCGCGGCAGATGGGATTCGGCCTGGAGTTGGAAGCCCGGCGCAAGGACGGCTCCGCGTTTCCGGTCGAGATCAGTTTGAGCACCGTGACCGCGCGAGGCGGACGACGGTTCGCGGCGATGGTTCGCGATATCTCGGGCCGGGTTGAAGTGACTCGCCGGGTCTTCGAACTCGAACGAAGCGAGAGCGCGAAAGTGGCGCGCGCAAACCGGTTGAAGAGCGAGTTTCTGGCCAACACGAGCCATGAATTGCGCACGCCACTGCAGTCCATTACCGGTTTCGCCGAGTTGCTTTGCGAAGCCCCCGAAGATACGCTTTCGCCAAAGTACCGCCGCTTCGCCGGACATATTCTCCGCGACTCGCGCCACCTGACCGCGTTGATCAACGACATTCTGGACTTCAGCAAGATCGAGGCCGGCAAACTTGACCTCGTGCGCGAACTGTTTCCCGTTGGCGACGCAATCGCCGAAGTGATGGAATCGCTCGCGGCTCAAGTGGAGTCGAAGCGACAGAGCGTTACGATCGCGGTTCCACCCGGACTGGCCATCGACGCCGACCGGCTCCGGCTCCGGGCGATTCTCATGAACCTGATGAGCAACGCGATCAAGTTCACGCCGGAAAAGGGCCGGATCGCGGTGACCGCCACGGGCGACGAAAAGCGTGTCGAAGTCGTTGTTTCCGACAACGGAATCGGAATCGCGGAAGAGGATCAAGCAGCTATCTTCGATCCCTTCATTACGGTGCGCCGAGGTCTGCGCGAAGGAACGGGTCTCGGCCTTGCGATCGCCCGAAATCTCGTCGAACTGCACGGCGGCGTTCTGACGGTGGAAAGCAAGCTCGGCGGGGGATCGGCGTTCTCGTTCGTGATTCCGTCGCGCGATGGGAACGGCGCGAAAATCAGCCGGCCGAGAGTGGTGCTGGTCGTAAAGGACCAGGCGCCGGGCAAAAACCTGCTTGCCGACACCGTTCTCGCCTGCGGATTCCAATTGGTGCTCTGTGTATCGCAGGAGTCCGCGATGGCGACAGCATCCCGCCTGCAACCCGACGTCATCGCGGTGGAGAACCCGCAACTGCCCGCCGTTTATTCCTCCAACCGCCGGACCGCTCACATTCCTGTCTTGTTAATATTGGATCAGGAACACGCCGACTCGGAAATTTCTTCGGGAACGGCCGCGGTCCTGACGCAGCCGGTGTCGCCCGACAGTTTGGTCGAAGTGCTGCAACGGTTGTCCGACGGCGTGTAGGTATCCCGATGAGCGAAACTCTAGTGTCCGTGTTAGTGGTGGACGATAACGCGGCGAGCGTGGAGTTCCTAGCGAATGCGCTCGAAGCGCCGGGCGTCCGAATTATCACCTGTCAGGATCCGCTGGAGGCGATCGCAATTGTACAGGACAGCCGGCCGCAAATTGTGATCACCGATCTGGTCATGCCCGGGTTGAACGGCATTGGGCTGCTGGAGCGGATTCACCGTATCGATCCGACGATCGACGTCATCATCATGACGGCGCACTATACGACCGAGACCGCCGTCGATGCGATTCGCAAAGGCGCCTCGGACTACCTCAACAAGCCCGTTCCCGTCGCCGTGCTTCGCGAGCGCGTGGAGCGGTTGGTGGTCGAAGCGCGCGACCGCATCGCCGCCACTCAGTCGAACGCGCCGTCGTTTCAGGGCATCATCGGCCGCAGCTCGAAAATGTGGGCGCTGTTCGCCAAGATTCGCCGCGTGGCGCCGCACTACCGCACCGCGCTGATTACGGGCCCAACGGGCACGGGCAAGGATCTGATCGCACGCGCGCTACATACGCTGAGCCCCGTCGCCGGCGGACACTTCGTCGTATTGAACTGCTCGGCCGTAGTTGAAACGCTGTTTGAAAGCGAGTTGTTCGGGCATATGCGCGGCTCCTTCACCGGCGCGTCCGCCGATAAACCCGGGCTGTTCGAGCACGCTAACAACGGCACTTTGTTTCTGGACGAAATCGGCGATATGCCGCTGTCCACGCAAGCCAAACTGCTGCGTGTGATTCAGGATCAGGAAGTGCTGCGCGTGGGGTCGCTCACTCCGCGAAAGGTCAATGTCCGAATCGTTGCGGCGACAAACGCCAATCTGCGCGCCGCCGTTGCCGCCGGGAACTTTCGCGAGGATCTGTACTATCGCCTGAACATGTTGGAGTTTGCCGTTCCGCCGCTTGCCGACCGGCCCGAAGACGTTTTGCTGCTGGCCAATCACTTCGCCGATAAGTTTTCGAAGCAGTTCAATCGCGAGATCTCGGGCATTTCGCAGCGCGCCAAACTCGTGCTGGCGGCGCATGAGTGGCCAGGCAATGTACGCGAACTGGAGAACGTGATCGGTCACGCGTGTTTGATGGCGTCGTCGGAGACGATTGACGCAGCGGACCTGCCCGCCTACTTGTGGGCCGAAGCGCCCGCGGAGCCGCACAAAGCAACCGCCGCGGCCGCGCCCGCCGGTTCGCCGATTTCGCTCGACGAGCAGGAAGCGCGTTCGATTCAGCAAGCGCTCACGGCCACCAGTGGCAATCAATCCCAGGCGGCGCGGCTGCTTGGGATCGGCCGCGACGCGTTGCGCTACAAGATGAAGAAGCACGGGCTTCCTCTTACACACTGATCACCGGGCATTTGGAGTCGCGGATGATTGCGTAGGCTTCCGTGCGGAGCCTTCCAAACGGCGACGCGATTCGGCCACGGCCGATGACGAGCAAACTCGCACCGGTGCGATCGGTCAGCGCGTCGACGCTTTCGGCGACGCCGCCGTGCGCGATAAGCGGCGCCGAAGGGATTCCGTGCGCACGCCCCAGTTCTTCGAGTTTTTTCCGCGCGCTCTCTTCCGACTCGGCCTCGGCCGCGACGTGTGCCAGTGTCGCGTCGAGCCGCAGTTGTCCGGCGATCTCACTAGCCGCCGCCGCAAGCCGCACGCTTTCGGGGCCGAGGTCGACCGCGCAGAGCAGCCCGCCGTTGGATTCCACGGCAGGTGGAGCGATGGTCCAAACGGCGCACGCGGCATCGTGGAGAACCTTGGCGCATACCGAGCCGATCAACAGCCGCCGGTACACGCCGAGCCCGTTGGTCGGAATCATGATGAGATCGGCATTGCCGCGGCGCGCCGTTTCGAGAATGCGAGACGCCGGATCGCCTTGACGGAACGTGAAGCGCACGCGCGGAAGCCCCGCGAACGCCGCCCGCAGCGGTGCTTCGAACTCCTTGCGGCGTTCGCGGATCAATTCGGCCGTGCTGCCCATTTCCAGGTACGCCAGCCAATCGGTCATGCGGCGGTCGGGCGTTTCGAGCACATGCAACACGGTGAGCTTCGCGCCGGTTCGCCGGACCATTTCAGCAACGTATGGCGCGGCGTTGCGCGTCGCTTTGGAGTAGTCGGCTGGAAACAGGATATGGCGGATCATTGGCGGCCTCCAACACGGTAGCGCAACAACGCCGTCATCGGGCCGGATCCGCTGCATACCATACCGCGGTGCTTTAGCGTTTCGACGATGGCCACGTTGACCGGCGCGTTTTCGCCTTCCTGCACGCCGTGCTCCCAATCGACAAACAACGCACGCACCCGTCCTTGCGAGGCCGCACGGACGATCTCGTTTTCCTTGCGCAACACACGTTGCGTGGGAGCCTTGGCCAGCGCCGCCGCGGCCTTCGTGTCTTCGGCGTTTCGCCAGGAGGACATGGCGGCCGCGCCTCTTCGCGCCAGTTCGATATCGGGCAATCCGCCGTCTCCGCTCGCGGTCACTGCATCGGCGGCCAGCTTGGGATAGTCCGACAACCTGCGATACATCGCGACCTCCGAAGTCACGCCGGCGAGTACGAGCGGGACAGGTTTGTTCTTCAGCCATTCGCAAACCGCATGGTCCATCTCGCGGTAGAAGGAGCGCAGCGCTCGAACTTCCGCTTCGCTGGATTTTCCGAACCGGACGCGGGGCAGGCGCTGGCCCGCCAGCCTCGGCCCGGATGGTTTGGCGCTCGAAGATGGAGTTCCAGCGAAATGAGCTTCGAAAGCGTTTGGGAATCCGGGAATCGCTGGCGGCGCGTCGACAACGCCTTGTCGTACACGCAGCAGGCGCGCATGTTTGCGCGCGAGCACGAGAATCGCGAACTCGTGCGGTTGGAGGAAATCGCGGCAGAGCGGATCGAGCCGGAACCGCGCGCCGAGTGACGCCGATGGCAGAATCGGCGTGGCGATCGGGAACCAGCGCGTCATCGATGCGCAATGGAACAACCCGAGCCCCGAAGCGGGCGCGGGCGGCAGATCGAGGCTTTCGAGAACAATCTCCAAGGCCCCGGTGAACCGCTCCGATTCGGCCGCGTCCCATCCGCCTCGAACCAACTCCGCGCGGACGACGTCAAGCGGTTCGCCCGCCAGACGCCGCAACGATTGTCCCGCCGGCGACGTCCTGTCGATCGGCGCATAGATCGTGACACACGGTCCGACGGCGCTTGCCAGTTCACGCAGATCCTCCTCGGTTGCCGGCTGCCACTGCACGCGTGGTCTTGCGGTTACAAACTGCATTGCTGCTGCCATGGAGTTTCCCCTTTCGAGTAGAATCCGTGCAATCGGCTCGCCACTCGGCTTTAGCACGCAACAGCAATCTTGTCTGCAATCGAGCCGTGGAAACTTACCGGCGCCGACGGAGCTCTGCGCGAAATGACGCAGCGAATTAGTAGTCGGTGAGCGATTCGGTCGAGGCCGCCGCGCGCAGCGCGTTGCCGATCGCGGCCAGGTCGATGACTTCCTGCAGGATTGCGCCCGCCGCCGGCGCCAGCCAACCGCCGGCCGCGAACGCCATCGCGATCAGGCTCAGCGCCATTCCGCCAATGGCGCTCTGCAAAGCGATGCGCCGCATTCGTCCGCCAATGTGGATCAACTGGTCGAGACCGCGAATCGATGGATCTAATATTACGGCGTCAGCGGCCGACGATGCGACATCGCCGCGCGCTCCGAACGCCACGCCGACGGTCGCGGCCAGCAGTGCCGGGGCGTCGTTGATTCCGTCGCCGGCAAACAGTGTCGGGCCGGTCGCGGCCAACTCCTTGACGAACGCCAACTTCTGCTCCGGCGTCTGCCCGGCGAGCACTTCGTCGATGCCCGCCTTTTCCGCGAACGCCTTCGCTTCGCGTTCGCGAT
>VFZQ01000236.1 GCA_016871135.1 Acidobacteriota bacterium
GCCCTTTATGTCGCGCAGCGTGACGGTAAGCGGCCCCGCGGGATCGATGTTGACCTCGCCGAAAAATTGCAGGCCCGCGGCGGGGCCGACATTGGCCTGCCCCTTCTGAAACATGACTTGCGGGCCAAACGTGTTGTCGAGCCGGCCTGGCCGCGAAGTTCCGGCGTTCAACGGTCCGCTTATGAACTCCCAGAACGGCGAGAACTCAGTGAACGACGCCTTCGCGGGATCGTAGTAGTGCGCGGCGGTGTAGTGCACATCGGCTGTTAGCCACACCACGTTTGAAACACGCGCGTCGCGGATACCGCGAAGCAGTCGCGCGATTTCGAGTTCGCGGCCGAGTGGTGGGCCGTGCTCCTGATTCGCGACGGCTTCGAACAGCGGGCCATCTGTGACCACGACTCCGATCGGCATGTCGGAGGCGATCACCTTCCATTTCGCGCGGCTTTGCCGCAAGCCGTCGAGAAGCCATCCGAGTTGCGGCGCGCCGAGGAACTGCGCGTCGCCGCCTTCGAGCGTCTGGCGATTCGCCGTGTTCGGGCCGCGGTAGGAACGCATGTCAATGACGAAGACATCGAGTAGCGGGCCATAGCCGATCTTTCGGTAGACGCGTTCGATTTCGGTGTCGTGATATCGAATCGGCGCATACTCGAGAAACGCGCGCTGACCGCGCGCCGCCAGCAGAGCGATACTTTTCTCCTTGTATTTGGCGTCACTCGAGAGATCCTTCGCGGAGTTGTAGTTGTTGGTGACCTCGTGGTCGTCCCATTGCCAAATCTGCGGGACTTCGGAATGAAAGCGACGTACGTTGACGTCCAGCAGGTTGTACTTATGCGCGCCGCGGAACTCGTTGAGCGTTTCGGCGGCCTTCGATTTCTCCTCGGTCGTGATGTTCTTCCAGAGCGAGCCGTCGGCGAGTTTCACCTCGCTGAGAATCGGCACATCGGCGTAGATCGTGTCGCCGGAGTGCAGAAAGAAGTCGGGCTCGCGCCCGCGAATTTCGTCGTAGATGCGCATGCCGCCGATCTCCGGATTGATGCCCCAGCCTTGTCCACACGTGTCGCCCGACCAACAGAATCGAACCGGCCGGCGGGACGACGGCGCCGCGCGGAAGCGGCCCCGAGCGGGATCGCTTTCGGCGCCGCCGACGCCGAGATCCTTGAAGATCACTTCGTATTCGATCTCGGCGTTGGGCGCCCAGCCGGTGATGTCGACGCGGCCCGTGAAGTCGGTTGTTTCCAAGCAATGGGGGCCTTGAATTTCGGTCCACGACGCGCCGGAGCGAGCCTCGCGCCAGCGAACGGTCATCCGCGCGGGGCCGTCGGCGCGACTCCAGATCAGCGCACGGCCGCTGGTGACATCGCCGGCAATCACGCCTTGCGCCGCCAGCGGGCGGCGGCGCGCGATAATTCCCGGCGCGGCCTGAAACAGCGCGCGGCGAGTCCAAAGGGGCATCAGGTTCTCCTCTTCACTTCAGTGACAGACATCTTATACCCAGCCTGGCCGTAGGGCGATTCAGCGGCTTGGATTTCGAGCCTGCCATACGCCCAGATCGAAAACACCATTTCGACTTTCACGGGACGTCCGGTGGTGACGGTCGCGTAGACGATTTGATTGCCGGGCGGCGGCGGAGTGTGGATGCACGCGCCGGCGGTGGGTACGAGCAGGAATTCGGTGGCCTCTTGAAAGCCATCATCCATGGGGACCATGTAGCCGGCGATGCGCACGTTTGATCCGGCTAGCGCTTCAAGCAGGGGCGACGCAACGCCGGACTGCATGTTAAGGCCGCGCAGCACGGTCCAATCGACCGTCGCGAAACCCGATGGCTCGGCCTCTTGCGCGGTCTCCATCGGCGGCGCGGTGTTCGTTGGGCGCGCGACGTGGACTGTTTTCGGCGCCTGCTCTTCGACGGTTACGATCTTCGGACCGCACGCCGACAGCAGCACGGCGAAACCGATCCACTCGCGCCGATACACTGGAGTTGAGATGCTTCGCCGATCCTTTGTCGCCATGCTTCCGATTTTACCCGCCGCGGCGGGGCAGAATCCGATGCTGGTTCCGCCTTACGTCAATCTCGGAAGCGATCCGGCGCGCTATGCGCTGGTCTTTCATACCTATCCATCCACGGCGATCTTCACCGTGCGTTCGGGCGGCCGAGAATATCCAGTTTCGACCGTCGCGATCGAGAACCCGCCTCATCAGGTGCACACGGCGTCGATTCCACCGGGCGACTACGAAATCCTGTCGAACGGCGCTTCGATTTTTCGTTCGACCGCGCGAGCACGCCCGTCGCTGAGGCATCGCTTCCTGATGCTGGGCGATCCGGGACAAAGCACGGCTGGGCAACGCGGGCTCGCCGAATTCGCGAAGTCGCTCGATCCGGATTTCATCCTGTTCGGCGGCGACATGGTGTATGAGTACGGTCGATCGATCGACTATCAGAAGAAGTTCTTTCCGGTCTACGATGGAGTGCTGCGCCAGCGGTTATGGGTCGGCGTGCCGGGCAATCACGACACCGATGAATCGAACTTTTCCTCGCATCCCGATGCCTACGCCTACTTCCACTACTGGCAGCAGCCCATGAATGGCCCGGTGTTGAAGACAACGCCGTCGTTGAAGGGAGAGCCGAAGAATCGCGATGCGTTTCTAAAGGCCGCCGGCGCGAAGTTTCCGCGCGCGTTGAATTATTCGTTCCACTACGCCAACGCGCACTGGACAGTTATCGACACGAACAAGTACAACGATATGCGCGATCCGAAGCTGCGCGAGTGGGTCGAAGCGGATCTGACGGCGGCACAGGCGTTTCGTTGGCGCTTCGTCGGCATGCATCACCCGGCTTTCAACTCGGCGCGTAAACATGCCGAACAGCAGCATCCGCGGTGGCTTGTCGATTTGTTCGAAAAACATAATGTAGACGTTGTGTTTTCCGGCCATGTGCACAACTATCAGAGGAGCTATCCGTTGCGGTTTCTGAATCCGCGCGCGGGTAGCGGACTGACGGTGCGCGGCAATATCTTGCCGGACAAAGAGGGACGAAACGGGATCATCTATATCGTCAGTGGATCGGGCGGCGCGGCGCTGCACAACGGCGATCAGGAGAGCAAGCCCAAGACATGGCAACCGTTTACGGCAGCGTTCCATTCGCGCATGCATTCTGTATCGGTGGTCGATATAGATGCGGGTAGGATGACGTTCCGGCAATTGACGGTGAGCGGCCGGGAACTGGACTCGTTTACGATTCAGAAGTAGTAGACTGGAGGCGTATGGCGGCTGCCACTACAGTTTCGTTGGAAGAATATCTTTCCTTACCGGACCGGCCGGGGGTTCGCTATGAGCTGCTGAATGGGAGGTTGGTGGAATTGTCTTCTCCTTCGCCGTTGCATGGTGGGATTGTAATCGCCATCGGGCACATTTTGCTTGAGGTCGTTGGGAAGTCTTTCCCGCATCTCTTCGTTGCGTCAAACAGCGAATTCATTATGGGTGATGAGAGCGGCCAATCGCCGGACGTGTACGTTGTTGATCGGACGCGGTTACGAAACATGACACGATTCCGCGGGGCTTCTCGCGGCGCGCCAGATCTGGCCGTAGAAATCGTTTCGCCGAGCGAATACGCCGATGATGTCGATGAAAAAGTGGCCCTGTATTTAGCCGCGGGGACGAAGACGGTTTGGGTAGTTATGCCGAAGCGGAAGCATGTGCTGGTGTACGACGACAGGGGTGTCCGGAACGCGGAGCTCGGCGACTTTGTCGACGCGCCCGCCGTCATGCCCGCTGTGCAGATTCCGGTCGCTAGCCTATTCCCAGAAATCTAAGGCTTCGCGAGCAGTAGAAATGCCATCGCGTAGCGCCGGCCGAATTCCTTGAAAGAGGGCGTGTCGAAGTGCAATATGTCGCCTTTGTGTGTCAGCCCGCCGGATGGAACATAGGCGACGTTGGTTTCGTTCACCGCAAGCGACGCGAGCGCTTCGTTGATCATTCGCGAATAGGGGTAATCGTTCTTGTCACGCGTGTAGAGAAGTTCGCCAAGTCCGCCTACGACAATGGGCGCATCGCCCACATCGTTACGCAGCGATTGCATCACGGCGCTCCAACGCGCGGCGTACGATCGCGCTTTGCTCAAGTCCTGCGAATCCGATTCGCCTTGATGCCACAAGATGCCTCGGAGCCGAGCGCCGTTGGCCGTGGCGAGTTTCGCGCGGCGAACAGCTTCCGTGTAGAGCTTGCCGCCGGGCTTCCATTCATCGAGCGCGCTGCCGCCCATTGCGCAGGGGATCAGACCGATGCCGTTCGAACCGGCGCCGAAGTCTTTCAACGTCTTGGCGAACGCGCGGCTTAGTCCCACACCGAGACGGTCGGGGCGGTCGAAGTGCACGGGCTCGACCGCGGGCGCCCATTTGTCTTCCTTCGTGAGCATGAATACGCCCGGCATCGGCTCCTTGTCGATGTCGGCGATTACCCCGCGACCGGCCATGTTCGACTGTCCAATCAGAAGGTACACATCCTTGGGTACTTGCGCGAACAGCGCCGCGGAAACGAAGAGTAGGGCTCGCATGAGTTCCTATTCTATGTGACGATGCGCAGCGCGCGGAAGCGGCACGCCGAGGAGTGATTCTGCAGCACGATGGGAGATCGCTCCACCTTGTTCGGGGCGGCGGCTTCCAGCACGCGGACGCCGTTGAGCCAGTGTTCGATCCGCCGGCGCTGAACGACGATCTTGGAGTCATTCCACTCGCCCGCAGGGCGAATCGGAGCATCGCTCGGAGCGAGCTTGCCGTAGAGCGAGGCCGTTCCTTTTCTGGCATCGCGCATGGCTTCCGCCGACACCTCGTCGTCGGTGATCTGATACTCTGGACCGCGTCCGCGCGCGTGTGGGAGGGTCGCGCCGGCGGGTGTCCACACGTCGAACTTCTCGATCAAGTACTTGACGCCGCAGTTGCCGCCCGGAGCGATGTTCCACTCGAACGAAAGCTCAAAGTCGCCGAATTCTTCCCGCGTGCGGATGTCCTGAAATGTCGGCTTCACCCCTAGCGAACACAGACAACCTTCTTCGATTTTCCAGCAGTGCGATGGAAACTCTTTGCCGGTGACCGAGATCCAACCTTCGACGCTTCGGCCATCGAACAGCGATTTTCGATTCCGTGCGTTCGCCGCACCCGCAAGAAGCAGCAGTACGGAACGGCGCGCCAAATTAACTTCCATTACGGTACAATCCTATCCTATGAAACTCGTTCGCATCCTCATCGCGCTCTGCGCACTCACGACCTTCCTTCCGGCCCAGCCCGCCGCCAAGAAGGAAGTTGCCAAGAAAGAAGCCGCCGCTGCCGCCGGCGTCATCGACATCAACACCGCCGACGAAGCGACGTTGAAGACGATTCCCGGAATCGGCGACGCCTACTCGAAGAAAATTATCGCCGGCCGGCCCTATGCCCGCAAGGACGAAATCGTGTCCAAGGGCGGCGTTCCGCAAGGCGTTTACGACAAAATCAAGGACAAGATCATCGCCAAGCAGGCCGCGACTAAGAAGAAGTAACCGAGTTCTTCAGAACGCCGATTCCTTCAATATCGACTTCAACCACATCGCCGGGCGCCATCTTCTTGGTGGTTCCCGGCGTTCCTGTAAATACGAGGTCGCCGGGTTCCAGCGCGACATAGTTGGAACAGAAGCTGATCATTGTGACGACATCGTAGATGAGTTGCGATGTGCGTCCTTCCTGAACGACTTTGCCATTCAGCCGCGTCTGAATCGCGAGATCTTCGTACTTCAATCCCGCCACCACCGACGGTCCGATTGGCCCGAACGTGTCCGAGCCTTTCGCGCGCCACCACTGGATGTCCTTATCCTTGCCGTTTTGCCACTGCCGCTCGCTGACATCGTTGCCGCACGTGACACCGAATACACCGGCCGCGGCCTCTGCCTTTGAAACGTTCTTCAGGCGCTTGCCGATGACGACAACCAGTTCGCACTCGTAGTGCACGTCGGTCGAATCCTTCGGAAGTACAATCGAGTCCCCAGGGCCACAGATGCATGTCGTCGGCTTATAGAAGAACTCGGGGCGCGAGGGCGGCGCGACCGTACCGAGGTGGCTCTTGTAGTTGCGCGCCATCGCGAAGATCTTGTTGGGCACGATCGGCGCAAGCAGCTTGACGGTTTTCAGTTGGTGCTTCGCTCCGGTAGGCTTGCCGCCTTTCAGATAGTCGCCGGAGAGTTCGCGCACCTCTTCGCCGGCAAGAATTCCGAAGGCCGTGCGGGCACCCTGGCGGAATCGAACGTAGTGTGTGGCGCCGCTCTGCGCCTGCATGGATGCGGCGCTCATCGCGAGGCCGATTGCGGATCTTCGAGAAACTGGCATAGAGAGATTCTATACCTTGTCGGGCCATTGCGAGCACCCGGCGAAACTGGGCGCGCCGCCTTTGCGTATTTCATTCCCTGATTTTCCAACGCTCGTCGAAGAGTCCGGCTGTGACCGGTTCGGGGAATTCGACGCCTTCTTTGATTGGCAGTATGGCCCAATCGCCGAGCTTCGGCATTGCGTAGTCGCTGTGATACTCGCGCTCGTCGAGAGTGAGGCCCGAGTTGATCACGACGTACTTCGATGGCGCCAGAGGATTCGGAAATACGAGCGCGGGCAGGTGCGTTGCGGCGTCGAACGATTTCGTTCCGGCGGTTACTCTGTCCTTCGCCCACTGCACCGGCAGTTTTGCCGCAATCCGTTTGATCCAGCGGTTCGAACCCGGATCGCCGAAGAGCACGACGTTGTACTTGTTGAAGTCTTCCGGCTTCACGTCTTCGTCGTTTTTCACTCGCGGATGCGAGCGGTAGTAGCGCGCGTAAACGCGATCAAACCGCGCCATAATGCGCAGCGCCTGCGCGTGCGCGGCGGCGTTCGCCGGCGGGCCGGTCGGCTTCACAAGCAGGAATGGACCGAGGAAGGCGTCGTCGATTGGGCCTTGCAATGCGTGCGTTTTGCGAAGCTCGGACGCGCGTTTCGGCAGTTGTTTCCACGTCCCAGCCGTCTTTGCAAAATAGACCTCCGCGGCTGGCTTGATCTTCAACGCCTGACCGTCGATTCTGGTTTCGCGCGTTCTCTCGGTTTCACGAAGCGTCAGGTGAGTCAGGTTCCGCGTCTTGATGGTGATCGCCGTTCGATCCTTGTTCCGTGAGGCTTCCACACTGGCTCGCTCGTAATGCTTTTCCATGCCGTCGAGAGTGACCCAATGGGCCCGGTTGTAGCGCGTTGTGTAGGTGACGAAGCGCACTTCGTCGCGGCTGACGACACCGCGATCTCCGTGTTCTTTCAAGAATGCGTCGATTCGCTGCCGCACCAAGGGGCTGATGCTGTGGCCCGTATTTTCCGAGATCAGAAAGATTGACGGCGTTCCTTTGACGCGCCAATTATTCGCTTCGCCTTCGGAAGGAAAGCCTTCCTTTTCCAGCTGCGCACGTACTCGCAGCGACGATTCCAACTGGCCCCGGTGCGGCTTACCGGGTTCAGGAGGAATCACGGCGGTTTGTGTGTCGTTATCTCCATCGTGGCCGGCGATGGGAATGTTGAACGCGTTCAATGACCAATCGATGATGTTCTCCCAAATGCGCAGCGGGCCGGCTTGATAGGGCGGAAATCCGTCCATGTACGCGCGCCGCGGATACGTGCCGGCGCCGATTTCCGCGGCCGCGAAGCGGTCGGGATATTGCAACGCGATGTGCCATGCACCGGCACCGCCGAGTGAAAAGCCGCGC
>VFZQ01000237.1 GCA_016871135.1 Acidobacteriota bacterium
CCTCGTCGGGTTGGATTCTGTTCTTGGCGGAACGTCTTCTAACCCTACCAGGACCTTGCCTCTCTTCTTTCAGAGCCTAATTTGGACAGGCGTGGTGTCGTACATGAACAAGATTTTGGTCTTCTGTCTCTCCGGAGCGTTGGCGATGGCGCAGGAGTATCGCGCGACGCTGCTCGGGCAAGTGGTCGATTCGTCGGGTGCGGCGATTCCGCAGGCGACTGTCAAAGCGACGCGGGAAGGGACGAATGTCGCCAAGGAAACGGTGACGAACAACGAGGGCATTTACACGCTCATTGGCCTCGATCCGGGCAGCTACACGGTCAACGTGACGGCGAACGGGTTCCGTACGCATGTGAGATCGCAGATTGTGCTGCAAACAGCACAGAAGTTGAATCTGCCGGTGACGCTGGAAGTGGGCCAGACGCAGCAGGAGATCACGGTTATCGGCGAGCAGGAATTGATTCAGACGGCGACGGCATCGCGCGGGTTGGTGTTCGACCCGATCAAGATGCAGGAGATCCCGCTCAACGGACGGCAGGCGTACATGCTGATGCGGCTTTCGCCGGGCGTGATGTTCACGCAGCGGACGTTTGGGTCGTCGGGTTTTTCGGGGACGCGCGGCTGGGACGTCAACGGCAGCTTCACGATGAACGGCGGGCGCACGGGAACGAATCAGTTCCTGCTGAACGGCGCGCCGATTTCGACAAACGGCACGTTCAACGTTTCGCCGAACGTGGAAGCCGTACAAGAGATGAAGGTGATGGTGAACACCTACGATTCGCAGTATGGCCGCACGGGCGGCGGCACGGTGTCGACAACGCTGCGCGCGGGCACCAACGACTGGCACGGATCGATGTTCGACTTTTGGCGGAACCGGATTCTCGACGCGAATACGCGGCAAAACAATGCGTCGGGCGCGAAGCGCGGCTTCCGCAATCAGCATCAGTACGGCGGAATTATCGGCGGACCGATCCGCAAGGACAAGGACTTCGTGTTCTTTTCGTTCGAGGGCTGGCAGGAGCGGACGCCATTTCCGTCGGTGACGTCGGTGCCGCCGACCGAGATCCGCAACGGCGATTTCAGCCGGTTACAGCCGCAGGGTTTGAGCGGGCCGATTCGCGTGTTCGATCCGTTGACGTCGACGGCGTGTACAAATCCGGCGGTGTCGGCCCAGTGCCGCGCGGGCGCGCTTTTCATCCGCCAGCCGTTCCCGGGAAACGTGATTCCGATGAACCGCCAGAGCCCGATCGGCCGCGCGATTCTCGGCTACTATCCCGCTCCGAATTTCACTCCCCAGGCGCTGGCGCAAAACTATGTGCGCGCGGACAATCTCGGCAAGTATCGTTATGAACAGCCGATGGCGCGCTACGACAAGATTCTGACTTCGAACGACCGTCTCTATTTCCTCTTCACCTTTCAGGACGGTTCGGAGTTCCGCAATGGCAACGGTTTCGACGCGCCCGCGCAAACCGGTAACATGCCGGGAACGGTGCGGCGCGATATGAATTACGTCTTGAGCTACGACAAGACGCTCACGCCGACGCGGCTGTTCCACTGGCAGGCGAGCTACAACCGCTTCCAGGAGAATTTCCCCGACGTCTCCGATTACAATTTCACCTATGACAAGATCGGCATTCAGCGCCTTCCGGTCGTCGATACGTTTCCGACGCGTTTGACCCCGCGGGTGACGGTGAGCGGATACAACGACATCTTCGGTAACAACTTCTTGAACCAGAGTTCACGGCAGCAGTTGAACATGCAGGGCAATATCAGCGAGTTGCGCGGAAGGCATTCGATGAAATTCGGCGCGGAGTGGGCAATGCTGATGCGGCATAGCCGTTCGGCCGGGCGCGCGGGAGGACAGTTGGGTTTCGACAACGTCTGGAGCCGGCAGTTCCGCGGCGTGCGCGTAGATACGCTTGATGGCAACGGCGTCGCGGATCTGTTGCTAGGCAATCTGAACAGCGGCGTGATCAACTACAACGACACGTTCTTCCGCCGCGAGCCCTACGTGGCGGTGTTCTTCCAGGACGATTGGAAGGTGAACACGAAGCTGACGCTGAATTTGGGCCTGCGTTGGGACGTGCAGTATCCGTTCACCGAGATTCACAACCGCGTAAACGGCGACTTCGATTACACGACGCCGCAAGCGTTCTCGGGCCAGGCGATCGCGAACTGGAATCGGAATGCGGCGGCGACGGCTAATTATCCGGCGGCGCCATCGGTGATTGCCGGCGGCATCACGTTCGCCGGTGTCAATGGGCGGTCCCGGCGGATCTATGACTTCGACTTCACCAACATTCAGCCGCGCATCGGGTTCGCGTACGCGCTGACGCAGAAGACCGTGCTGCGCGGCGGCATCGGCATTTTTTATCGGACGGCGACGCAGAATGGGTTAACGACGGGGTACTCGATCAACACCGATTACGTGAACTCGGTGGACGGCGGACAGACGCCGCGATCGGCCGGTTTAACGGGCCGGTATTCGCTGGCCGAGCCGTTCCCGGATGGCGTGGTGCGGCCGTTCGGCAGCCAGTTGGGCATCGCAACCAACGTGGGTAACGGCGTGAGTTTCGATCCGCCGAACCGGCGAATTCCGAGGACGAATCAGTGGTCGTTCACGGTCGAACGCGAGTTGCCTTGGAAGATGGTCCTGGAGCTTTCCTACGTCGGCAGCACGACGGTGAAGGAGCCGGTGGGCATTCAGATCGGCGAGATGGGGCAAGCGGGTTGGGATGGCGCGCAGACGAACGCGGCCTTCTATCAACAGGTGTCGCCGAACCCGTTCTTCGGGCTGCTGCCGGCGGCGTCGACGTTTGGGACGGCGGCGAATCTGTCGCGGCGCGATTTGCTGCGGCGGATTCCGCAGTTCGCCGGTGTAACGAATAACATCATGCCGATTGGGAAGGTCTGGTACAACGGATTGCAAATGCGGTTTGAGAAGCGCGCGTTCGGCGACCGGAAGGCCGGGGCGCTGACGTGGGTTACGGCATATACGTGGTCGAAGCAGATGGAGCGCGCGTGGTACGACGCGTTCAGCTTCGAGTGGCGGAAGCCGTTTTCGCAGATTACCGACATCGACCGCTCGCACAATCTAACCACCGCGGTGATCTGGGATATTCCAGTCGGCAAGGGCCGGGGTTATCTGAACGCGCTGCCGCGTGTCGCCGATAACATTGTGGGCGGCTGGACGTTTAACGCGAATCTCGTGTATCAGTCCGGAGTGCCGCTGGGATCGTGGCGTGGATGGGAGGCGCTGTGCGGCGATCCGTTGGCCGGGACGCGGACGGAGACGAGCTGGTTCTTTAACGACCGGTCGAGGACATCGCAGTGCTGGCGGCAGTTGCGTCCGTTTGAATACACCGTGCTGCCATCTCGATTCCATTCGATCCGCGGACACACGGCGCCGCAGTTGGATCTGATGCTATCGAAGAAGATGAATATCAACGAGCGGTGGCAGGCGGAGTTCCGGGCCGAGGCGTTTAACGCAACGAATACGCCGTTGCGGGGCGATCCGACGTCGGGCAATCCGACCGATGCTCAGTTTGGCGTCCTGCCGGTTCAGCAGTTAAACTTCTCGCGGAACATACAGCTTGGCGTGCGGCTTCGGTTTTGATATGGAATCCGGGCACACCTCGCCTGTCGGGTAAGGTATTGGCTAGTGAAAATGGCTCGCGGCGGCTAGTGGCGGAGCACTTTTCGCTCGGCGCGTGAGAGGTTTTCGGGCTTGGGGAGCTGCCGGCCGGGCGGGGGTGGCTCCTTAGGCTCGGGTTCGGCTTTCTCGGCGGCCTCCTTTTCGAGTTGGGCGACGGCGGAGTCCAGTATTTCCTTAGACTTTTGGGAGGCTTCGTCAGAAACTTCGCATTTTTGCATGTTTATGAGGATGCGTTGGAGGCGGGCGATTTCGCGGGTGTAGTGGCGCGCGCGGGCCTCGAGGCGGTGGACGACGGTGGAGCCGGTTTCGGCATCGAAGTGGGCGGCGGCCTTGTCGGCGTGATCGCCATCGCAACCGAAGAAGTGCATCTTGCGGGCGATTTCGTAGTTGGCGGCGTCGGAGAGACGGCGCTGGCGCCAGATGGCGTCGGCGAGGGCGCAGACGATGGTGTATTCGGCGATGTTGCGGGGATCGTATTGGTCGACGAGAGCGTCGAGCATACCGGCGAATTTATTGGGATTTTCGCCGGGTATGACCGAGGTGACGGCGACGTAGCCGCCGTGTTTGATGCTGGCCAGGCGGCACTTCTGGATACCGGCGGGCGTGACGGCGCCGCGGGATTTGGCGCCGTTGATGCGAGCTTGCTCGGCGCGTGAGTTCTTCTGCGTTTGCATGGTGTTCAGACCTTTTCATGGCTGGAAAATGAAAAGGCCTCCGGGTGAAGGGAGGCCTTTGGGGGTGGAGAGCGCGTGGCGCTCCACCTACAAACCAGCATACCATGGCGATGCAAGCGTTTTTGGCGGAGTTAATCGTAAATATATGAATTCAATACAAATATAATTCTACTATTTCTGTGACGGCTGTTTCTTGCGTCAAGTTACGACCCCGTGGCGCGGCGCTGGACGCGCTCCAATCCCGCTCGGCCGACGGTCTTCGGCTGCGGCAGCCCCAACGCCGCGCGGACGGCGGCCCGCAGTTCGGCCATCAGGGTAAAGTGTCCGGCGATTCGCGCGATCGCAGATTCGCGGTTGCGGCCGAGCACTTCTCCTTCGAATACCAGTCCGCGCGGCGTGACGGAAACCACGCCTGTATCCATCCCCATGTCGATTAACTCGGCTTCCGGCACGGCGCCGACGCCGGCGGCGAAATCGAACTCATGCTGGGCGGTGGCGGCGAGTTGGTTCTTAACTACGCGCACGGCCAGCCGTTTGCCGCCTCGGAGTTCTTGGCGTTCGCGTACATCGGCGCGCACGGCGGCGTGGAGCTTCAGCGACCAACCGCCGGCGCTGGTCTCGGTATACCCGTAGCCCTTGTAGGCCCGAATCTGATTGAGAAACAGCACGCAGGCCGGGCTTGAGGCCAAGACGCGCGCGAGGCGGCGGAGGCCGCTGGCGATCATCTCGCACTGGGAGAAGGGGTTCGCCTCTCCGATGGCGGCCTCGCGCTCCTCGGGGGTGAGCATGGCGGCCAGCGAGTCGACGAGGATGATATCAACGGCCTTCGATGCGGCCAGTTTCTCCATGATTCGAAACGCCTGCTGGCCGTCGTCGGCCGCGGCGACGAGCAGCGATTCGGTATCGACGCCGACCTGTTCGGCATACGACGGGTCATAGGCGTGTTCGGCGTCGATCAGCGCCGCCGTCTCCCCTTGACGCTGAGCGGCGGCGATCGCTTGTAAGCCAAGGGTAGTCTTTCCTACCGCGGGCGGGCCGTAGAGTTCGATCATCCGGCCGCGCGGTAGTCCTCCGACACCCATGGCAGCGTCCATCGTCACCGATCCGGTTGGCAAGATACCGTCGAGCGGGCGATTGCGGTGGCCGAACGGCGCAAGGCGTTCGAGCTCCAGCTGAAGACGGTTGTCGAACAGGCTCAACTGGCGTGAATCGGTGGACTGTGACATGAGTCAACAGTCTGACCTACCAGCGGACCCCTTGTCGATTCAGATTGTTCTTTAGGCGGACAAGGAATTGTCCTTCAAACGTACCGGAGTCAGATCCCGCATGAGGAGGTGGACGGCGAGAAGCGCCAAAAGGTGAAATCCGCCGAAGGCGAGGAAGATCGGCTTGTACCCGACTAGGGGTACCAAGTAACCCGGGAGCGCGGTGGCGAACAGCACGCTGCCCAGGCCGCCGGCGAAGCCGCCGATACCGGTTACGGAGGCGACCGCGGGCCGGGGGAAGACGTCGGAGGCCGTGGTGAACATGTTTGCCGACCAGCCTTGATGAGCGGCGGTCGCAAGGCTCATCAGCAGGATGGCGATTGTCGGGTTGTCGAACAGGACCGCGGTCACGGCGATCGGCATCAGTCCGGCACAGATTCCCATCGCGATCTTCCGGGCTCTTCCGATCGGAAAACCCTTATGCATGAGGCGGCTGGAGAGCCAGCCGCCGCCGACGGAGCCGATGTCGGCCATCAAATAGATGAAGGGCAGCACCCAGCCAACTTTTTTCATGTCGAAGCCGCGGGCATCGTAGAGGTAGATGGGCAGCCAGTAGCTGTAGAACCTCCAGAGGGGATCGCTTAGGAATTTTCCGGCGGCGAAGCCCCAGGTCTCGCGATAACGGAGCGCATCCATCCAGCCGATGGACGGTTCGTTGGTAAGTTCCTGGCCGGAAAGGATGTAGTCGCGCTCGGCGTCGTTGACATCGGGGTGCACTGCAGGCAACTTGTAGAGCTTCATCCAAAAGATCAACCAGATAAATCCGAGGCTGCCGGTGATAAGGAAGCAGCCGCGCCAGCCGTATTGGCCGACCATGGCGGCGAAAACCGGCGGGCCGATCATCGACGCGACGTTCGACCCGGCGTTGAAGATGCCGGTGGCGAAGGCGCGGTCTTTGCGCGGAAACCATTCGGCGACGCTCTTGATCGCGGCCGGGAAGTTGCCAGCTTCGCCGAGGCCGAGAAGACTACGGAAAATTCCGAGGGCGAGCGGCGTCGATCCGGCGGCATGGAGCAAACCGGCCGCCGACCACCAGACCATCGCGGCGGCGTAGCCGATTTTGGTGCCGAAGCGGTCGATGAACTTTCCGACGATTAGAAATCCGACGGTGTAGCAGAGTTCGAAGGCGAAGGTCAGATTGCCGTAGGTCTGGGGGTCGATCTCCATGTCCTTGCGAATTTCGGGGATTAGGAAGCCGAAGGAGATGCGATCGAGGTAGTTGATCGTGGTAGCGAGGAAGAGGAGTGTGAGGATCCACCATCGCACGTGCGTGGGTTTAGCCGCGGGGATGGCGGAAGACATCTGGCCATTATAGACCCCGCGATTGTGGGTGGCCGGCGTCCGCGAAAGGAGAGACCGGACGTGTTAGCGCGGCACGGTTTGCGCGGCGCGGGCGAGGCGGTCGCGAATGCCGTCCCAATCGCCGGTGGGCGGGACGGGTTCGACGGCGATCTCGCGAAGGCCCATTTGATCGAGACGGTGGAGGGTGTCGTAGATCATGGCGGCGTAGCGGTCGGGGTCGTTCGGCATGCGGACGTCGATGTGGGCGGGCTTGGGCTCGCTCCACCAGATGTAGGCCGAATCGGGCGCGGGGTCGCCGAGGCGGAGCGGCGTGCGCGGGGCGTAGTGCTTTTCGTGCATGCCGGGGGCGGCGTGCGCTTCGCCTTCGGCCGCGGCTTTTGCGAGAGCGACGGGGCCGATCAACGCTTCGATCTGCTGGCGGCTGACCATGCCGGGGCGGAGCAGAACGGGTACGTCGCCGGCTAAAGACAGGACCGTCGATTCGATACCGACGCGGCACGGGCCGCCGTCGAGGACGAGATCGACCGCATCGCCGAGCGACTGGCGCACCTGGGCGGCCGTGACGGGGGACAACTGCGTGAACTTGTTCGCCGACGGCGCGGCGAGGGGAAGGCGCGCCTTCTTGATGAGCGCGAGCGCGAGCGGGTGCGACGGCATGCGGACACCGACGGTGTCGAGCCCGGCGGTGACGATGGCGGGGACGCGTTTTTGTTTCGGCAGGACGAGGGTGAGCGGGCCGGGCCAGAAGCGGTTGGTTAAGATCGCGGCGGTTTCCGGCCACTCGCGCGCGACGCGCTTGCCCATCGCCGCGCTGGCGATGTGTACGATTAACGGCGA
>VFZQ01000238.1 GCA_016871135.1 Acidobacteriota bacterium
TTACGTTAGGCTAGATCCATGCGCACTGGCCACAGCGGCTTCACGCGTTGCAATCCAAATTCGCGCCGCAGCAATACCAGCGCGTCGATCACCTTGATCGCCACATGCATCGCGTCCAACGTCCGAACCACCTCGGGCTTCAACGCCAGGATTAGATCCGCGCTCATACCGGCCGCAACTGCCCTTCCAGCCAAGCCCGCGCCATCGACCATTCGCGCTTCACGGTCTTCTCGGAGATGCCCATCACCTTCGCGGTTTCCTCGACCGACAATCCGCCGAAGTAGCGCAGTTCGACGACGCGGGCTTGCCTCTCGTCCATGGCCTCCAAGCGATTCAGCGCCTCGTCGATAGCGAGCAGCAACACCGGGTCGCCGACTTCGATGCCGGCAGTCTCTTCGTTGAACTCCGCCTTTTCACCAGGCGCGATTCGCTTGCCGGCGCCCGCCTTGCGCGAGTAGTCGATCAGGATCCGGCGCATCACGCGCGCCGCGGTGTTCAAGAAATGCGCGCGACTCTCCCAGGAGACCGGGTTGCCAACCAAACGCATGTAGGCTTCATTGACGAGCGCTGTCGGTTGCAGCGTGTGGTTCTTACGCTCCATCCGCATCGCCGATACTGCCAGCTTCCGCAGTTCCGCGTGCATCAGGTCGAATACTTCGCCGGCGACCGCACGGTTACCATTGGCCGCTTCTTTCAGGCGGACGGTGATATCGGAACTCATGGCAGAGTCTTTCGATCATAGTCCTTTCCGGACCGCCCCTGCTAAAATACCCAAATGCAGCGGCGTGAAATCTGGATGACCATGGCCGGCGGCCTGGCCTCGTTCGCCGCCGTCGATAAGTGCGGCTGCGATCCAGCCGACGCCACGACGCTTGCCGCCCGCGAGTGCAGCCTGACCAACGAGGCATTGAAACAGCCGGGCGAACTGAAAGTCTTCTTTCTCAAGGACTCCAATCCGCGCAAAGCCAACCGCACGCTCGCGTTGCCACGGCGTGTGGTGCCCGCGGCGATGCATGAGTTGAAAGACCTTTCGCCGAAGGAGCGCACCACGCTCTGGAAAGCCGCCATCGCCAAAGCGATAGAGCTTTGGGGCGAGGAGTGGGGCGTCGCCTACAACGGCGCCAAGGTCCGCACGCAATGCCACCTGCACATTCACATCGGCAAACTGCTCAAGGGCATCGATAGCGGCGAGGCGGTCTTCGTCAACCGCATCGACGACATTCCCGTTCCCGCCGATGGCACCGGCCTTTGGATTCACCCAGCCGGCAAACGCTTCAAAGTCCACATCAAAGAACAGATCTGCGAAACCGTATTACTCCGATGAGCCTACTCGACATAGCCAAACTCCCCACGGCGGAAAACTCCGCTATTCAATTGAACGCCGCCGACAACATCGCCGTCGCGCGCGTCCCTCTCGCCGAAGGTCAGGAACTGCGCGTCTCCGGCGTCGAAATCAAGGTCAGGAATCCGGTACCGGCGGGGCACAAGGTTGCCATCAAGCCGATCGCCGCGGGAGAAACCGTGCATCGCTACGGCCAGGTGATCGGGCGCGCGAAAACGGCGATCGAACCGGGGCAGCACATTCACGTTCACAATCTCGCGTTCGAAGAGTTGAGCTTCAACTACGAGTTCCCGGCGGCCGAAGTCCCCTACCCCGCGGCGCCGGCCAAAATGCCGACGTTCATGGGTTATCAAAGAGAGGACGGCCGCGCCGGCACGCGTAACTTCGTCGCCGTGGTTGCCGCGTCCAATTGCGCGGCACACACCGCCGAGTTGATCGCCCGGAGCTATGAAAACACAGCGATGCCACCCGGCGTCGATGGCGTGGTCGCCTTCCCACATGGCGAGGGCTGCGCGCACACGATCGGCCCCGACACCGATCAACTTCGCCGCACGCTGGCCGGAATTCTGGCGCACCCAAATGTTGGCGCGGCGATCATTCTCGGCCTTGGCTGCGAAGTAAATCAGATCGATCACTATCTGGGCGCCAACGCTCCGCGCTCGTCGCGGCTGATGGGAATGACGCTGCAAAACACCGGCGGCACGCGGGCATCGGTCGACTACGCGCGCAAGTACATCAACGAGCAGATCGAGATGCTGGCCGCCGAGAAGCGTGTTGAACTTCCGGCGAATCTGATTACAGTTGGGCTAAACTGTGGCGGTTCGGATTCGTTCAGCGGAATTACCGCAAACCCCGCTCTGGGCCATGCTTCCGACTTGCTCGCCAAAATCGGCGCGGCGTCGGTGCTGGCCGAGACGACCGAGATTTTCGGCGCCGAGCACCTGTTGGTAAAGCGCTCGCGCAACCGGGAGACCGCCGAACGGCTGCTTGGATTCGTCAAGAGTTATAAGGACTACTTGCGGCAGTTCGCCGGATCGAGCTTCAACGACAACCCCTCGCCCGGCAACAAAGAAGGCGGCCTCACCAACATCGTCGAGAAGTCGCTCGGCGCGGTGGCCAAGGGCGGCACCTCGACGCTGAATGAGGTGCTTGACTACGCCGAGCGGATTCACGGTCCGGGCTTCTGTTTCATGAATACGCCGGGCTACGATCCGGCATCGCTGACAGGCCTTGCGGCGGGCGGCTCGAACGTGATCGTGTTCACCACCGGCCGCGGCAGCGCGATCGGATTTCCGACAGTGCCGGTCATCAAGATCGCGACGAACACCAGCATGTACAAACGCATGAGCGACAACATGGACATCAACGCCGGCCGCATCGCCGATGGGGATGCGACTGTCGAAGGAATTGGACAGGAGATCTACGACATGATCCTGCGCGTCGCGTCGGGCGAGATCACTTGTGCTGAGCGTCTAGGACACAAGGAATTCGTGCCGTGGCGGATTGGGCCGATGATGTAGAGGCGCTACAACTCCACCCGGTCCATCGCCATGAACTCCTGAATATGGGGATGATCGGAATGGTCGAGCCCGGAGACGGGGCCGAAGTAGATGATGTCGCCCTTGTGCAGAAACACCACGGAATCGGCAACCTTTCGCATTAGTTCCAGATCATGGGTTACGACGGCCGACGTGAGCCGCAGTTGGTTCTTCAGCCGCAACATCAGATTGCCCATGTGGTCGCTCATGATGGGGTCGACCATCGTCGTGGGCTCGTCGTAGAGAATGCACTCCGGCTGCGCGGCCAGAGCGCGAGCGATGGCGACGGCGCGTTTGTGGCCCGTGGATAAATCGGTCGGAAACACGTCGCGGTAATCGGAGAGATCGACCAGATCGAGCAAACCTTGCACGACGTCTTCCTTATTTTGCTCATCGTAGTCGTCGCGGAGTTCGAGCGAAAACTCGATATTCTCTCCCACGGTAAGCGAATCGAAGAGCGCTCCCGACTGGAACACCATAGTGACTTTTTTGCGGATGCGCCGCCACTCGGCCTCGGGGAAATCGGTTACGTCTTCGTGCGCGACGATGACGCGGCCCGAGTCGGGCTTGAGGAAACCCATAATGTGGCCGAGGCTGACGGATTTGCCAACGCCGCTGCGGCCGATGATGGCAACCGTCTGGCCGGCATTAATGTAAAAGTTCGAATCGACTAAAACCGGCTTGTCGAACGTCTTATAGACATGGCGGAATTCGATGTAGTGGGGGTAAAGGTTGTCCATGCCGGGCTACGCGCGCGCGGCCTCCCATTCTTCGGGTGTATTGATGTTGGCGAAAACGCGTTCGGCGGCCTCGACGCGATGATAGGGGATCTTTTCGATCGCCTCGCGCATACGACGGCCTCCGCTGTCGAAAAAAGCGCGCAACGCGGGCAGATCATCGCGGTGATACACGGCGCAGAGCGGTTCGGTCGCGCCGTCCTTGTGCGCCGGGATCACCGTGCGTCCCGATTCGGCGGCGGCCACCAGCATCTCGCGCAACGTCGGGACATCGATGGCCGGCATGTCGACAGCGACGATCAGATTGAGCGGATCGCGCGAGAACTCGAGCGCCGTAACGATTCCGCCGAGAGGACCTTCGCCAGGCCAACGGTCGGCCAGTACCGGAACTCCCATATCTTCGTAACGGCCTTGGGGCGCCACGACAATCGCCGAGCCGGTGCCGGCTTCCACCACCCTTGCCACGCGCAGCAGCAGCGTATCGTCCGCACCGCCAAGCAGCGCTTTGTCCGACCCCATGCGCCGGCTGGCGCCGCCCGCCAGCACGAAACCCGATACGGCGCTCGTCATGAGAGAATCATAGCATCGGCCTACGGGCCGGTTTCGGTAGAGAGGTTCAGTGTATAATCAATGCGACTGGAAAATGTTTTGAACAAGAAAATCCAGTTCTGTTTTATTGTCGGAGCGACGTGCGCGCTGGCGGCTGAGCCGGCGGGCACGGTGAGCGACGTGCGCGCCGACCGCCGCACAGGCAGACTTGTACGAAGCGTGACCATCGAACCGGTTGTTGTGCAACCGATTGTTCCTGGTTCTCCGGTGCGCCCGGCTAAGACCGCGCCACCTTCGCTGCCGCTGGCCAAGGACACGCGCATCAACGAAATCGTGGAGAGCGCCGCGAGGCAATATGAAGTCGATCCGCTGCTGGTGCACGCCGTAATTCAAGTCGAGAGCGCTTATAATCCGCACGCCGTTTCCCACGCCGGCGCGCAGGGGCTCATGCAGTTGATGCCGTCGACCGCACGGTCGCTGGGCGTACGCAACAGCTTTGACGTCGAGGAAAATATCCGCGCGGGTGTGCGTCATCTGCGCGATCTGCAGGATCAGTACAAAGACGACCGGCTGGCGCTGGCGGCCTATAACGCCGGCGCGGGCGCGGTGAAGCGATTTGGTTGGATTCCTCCCTACGCGGAAACGCAGGAGTACGTCTACAAGGTCGGCAAGAAGTACGGCGAGGCGCGCCGCGCGGCGGGCGCCGTGCAACAACAGCAGGCCGCGGCCGCCAAGCCGCCGGAAGTCAAGCCATCCGAAAACGAGCCGCGTCAGGTCGAAGCGTTCGTGGACGCCGACGGCCGGCTGCACATGCGAACCAAATGACCCAATCGCCGACACAACACGGAAGCTGGCTGCTGCCGGTTGTGTTGTCGCTCGGCGCGTTAGGGGCCGAAACTGTACAACTTAAGGGCGTCCGGCACACGACAAGCGGAAAGGTCACGCGAGTCGCGATCGAACTGAGCGGACCAACCGAGGTCCGCCGCGACCGGCTTCCAAAGCCCGAACGCTATTTCTTCGATTTCGTAAAGACCACGCGGGACCGCAAAGGCTTGCAGACAATCCAGGTCGGCGATCCGCTGGTCCGGCAAATCCGCGTCGCGGAGGCTAAACCGGGCGTCATGCGGGTTGTGTTGGATCTTGAGTCCGAGGCCGATGTCACCACTTCTCAGCTGGAGAACCCGTTCCGCCTAATCGTCGAAGTGAAGCCGCGCGGCTACAAACCGCCGCCCGAAGCGAAGGAACCGGTTGTGACCTCGGCGGCTCCCGCCAAGCCCGGACCGCGCGCGTTCGTTCCACCTAAGCGGCCGGTTATGGACCAGCGCGCGGTGGTATTGCCTCTTCCGCCGGCGATCGCACAGCTTTTCGTCGGTAAGAAGGCCGAAGTCATTCCGATTCCGCGGACGCGGTGGCCGAAGTTCAACGGAGCGTCAAAGCCGATTGTGGCTGCGGCGAACCCGGCTCCACCACCGGCGGAACCAGCTAAACGGACCGCGACAGGCACGAACTCGCTCACACGAGCGCTGGGGTTGAAGCTGCGCCGGGTGATGATCGACCCAGGTCATGGCGGCCACGATCAAGGGTCGTCGGGGCCAACGGGACTGCTTGAGAAGGAACTGGTGCTCGACGTTGCAAAGCGTCTCGGCGAATTAATCGAAGAGAACCTGGGCAGCGAAGTTATCTATACGCGAGATGACGACCACTTCGTCCCCTTGGAAGTCCGCACCAAGCTTGCAAACGAAAGCAAGGCGGACCTGTTCCTGTCCATCCATGCCAATTCGTCGACGATCCGCAGCGTAACCGGCGTTGAGACGTATTATCTGAGCTTCACCAACTCGAAGGAGGCGCTCGAGGTCGCGTCGAGGGAAAATGCAACAAGCGATCGGAGCGTCTTCGAACTCCGCGATTTGCTGCAGAAGATTGCGATGCAGGACAAGATCAACGAGTCGCGCGAGTTCGCGGCAAAAGTGAATAACGCGCTCTACCGGGTTTGGGGGCAAGCGGCCGCCACGCGTAATCGTGGTGTAAAGAAAGCGCCGTTCGTTGTGTTGATCGGCGCGAATATGCCTTCGGTGCTGGCTGAGATCGGGTTTTTGTCGAACCCCCGCGACGAGCAGGAGATGAAGAAGCCAGCGACGAGACAGAGGATCGCCGAGGCGCTGTACAGGGGAATCGCACAGTACGCCGATTCGCTCAGCCACTTCACGGTCGCGCGTCGCGGCAATGACGAGTAGGGGCTAGGCTTCCTGCAGGCAGGGAGTGGGCGCGACGCAGACACGGTTTCGTCCGGCATGTTTGGCTTGATAGAGCGCTTCGTCGGCGGATCTCAGAATGAGGTGCCCCGGACAGGGTGTCGACGGGTCGCGGCTGGCGACGCCGAAACTGGCGGTCACTACCAGGTAAAGACTGGTGACCTCAATGGGTTTGCTGGCAATGAGTTCGCGAAGCGACTCGGCGAATTGATGCAAGTCTTCCGGTTCCCTCTGCGAGACGATAACGAACTCTTCGCCGCCATACCGGCCCAAGGAATCCTTTTCGCCGATAGCCCGAGCCAGTCGCTGCGCGATGGCGATAAGAACGGCGTCACCGGCCGCGTGGCCATGGGCGTCGTTCACCGACTTGAAGCGGTCAACGTCGAGCATGATCACTCCGAGTGGAGCATTGGCGTCAACCCGCGCGGCGAGCACCTCGGTGATTTTGCCGCGATTTTGTATGCCGGTCAGCGCGTCGTGCGTCGCCTGATGCCGCAGGGCGGCTTGGGCCCGCATTAACTCTTGTTGCAGGTCGACAATCCGGCGGCCCGCGCGCAAACGGACATTCAACTCCTGTTGATCGAACGGCTTGACGACATAGTCGTCGGCGCCGGCCATCATTCCTTCGATGACATCTTCCTTCTGCGTTCGAGAGGTAAGCAGCAGAATGTAGACGTACGGATCGCTGATTTTTTCACGGACCAGCTTGCATACCTCAGGTCCGGTTAGTCCAGGCATCATCCAGTCGAGGATGGCCAGACGAGGCGCATCCGGCCTCTGCAGCACCTCCCAGGCTTGATTACCGTCCGAGGTGGACACGACTTCGTATCCCCATTTCCTGACAATACTCTCCAGGAGGTGGCGGGAAACCGTACTGTCGTCGGCAATCAGAATCTTCATACGCTCTCGGCGCTACCGGGCGCCCCTACTCCTCTTATCGGCCGATGTTCGGATTTTCTAGATAGCCGTCTCAGATTTCCTCCACCCGGCCAGCAGAGTGGACTCAGACTAACACAACCGGTCAGCGTGCGCATGGCGTTCTCATCGGCAACATCTCCCAGAGCTAATAGCGTCAAAACGGTTCCGTTTCGCTCTCCTGGAGTTGATGAGAGTTCCTCCGAGAGAGTTTTATACCGCTTCCGGAGCGATGACGCTATGATGGTAGTCGAATGCCCCGTATGGAAAATTCCGTTTTGGTCCCCATGGTGGTTGAGCAAACCTCCCGCGGAGAACGTGCCTACGATATCTACTCGCGCCTGCTCAAGGAAAACATCATCTTCTTGGGAACCCCCATCGACGACAA
>VFZQ01000239.1 GCA_016871135.1 Acidobacteriota bacterium
GGTGATCCTAGCGAGAGGGTCCCACCCGTTCCCATCCCGAACACGGAAGTTAAGCCTCTCAGCCCCGATGGTACTGCACGCGCGAGTGTGTGGGAGAGTAGGAAGTCGCCCAATTAAATTCGAATCGACCCGGCCTTCGCCGGGTCGTTTTCTTTGTGCCCGACCCCGGCCGTAACCCTGGCGCCGGCGGCACACACCAAACAATTGAAGTTTGATTTGACATTCGCCTCCGAACTTCGCTACACTCATAAAGTTCGCCTAAAGGCGCCGCCCTCGTGGTATGCCCAAACGTGAACGTGAGTTGTCGTTGTTCTTTCCGGCTACCGCCGCACGGCAGTAACAGTTGCGGCCCGGCTGGGAGACAGGCCCTCTGCCCTTCAGATCCTATCGCGACTGCATGAGACACGGCCTGCTTCGAAGAATCACTACCTCGCACATCCCCTAAAAATTCCAATGTGCTAGTGGCGCCCGCGCCACCCTTTTGCGGTCTTGTGGTCCGTTTCACCAGGCTCCCCGCCTTGTGTGAATCGTCCGAACCGAGAAGATCGCCCGCAAGTCAAACAACAAGTTCAGTTTCGTTTTTCCAAGGAGAAGGTATCAGTGCCTACCTTTAATCAGCTCGTGCGTTTGGGCCGTACGCCCACCCGCTACAAGACGGCGAGCCCCGCGCTCCAGAAGTGCCCGCAAAAGCGAGGCGTCTGCACGCGCGTCTACACCACCACGCCGAAGAAGCCGAATTCCGCGCTCCGCAAAGTGGCCCGTGTCCGTCTGACCAACTCCATTGAAGTCACCACCTACATCCCGGGTGAAGGCCACAACCTGCAGGAGCACTCGATTGTGCTGATCCGCGGCGGCCGTGTGAAGGATCTTCCCGGCGTGCGCTATCACGTTGTCCGCGGCACGCTCGACGCCGGCGGCGTCGCCAACCGTAAGCAGAGCCGTTCCAAGTACGGCGCCAAGCGCCCGAAGGCCGCGACGAAGTAAGGAGCGAATCGAGAAATGCCCCGTAGACGAAAAGCTGAAATTCGCGAGGTTGCCCCGGATCCGGTGTTCGGTTCGACGCTCGTTGAGAAATTTGTCAACTCCATGATGTGGGAAGGCCGCAAGGCCACCGCGCAACGTATTTTCTACGCTGCCATGGAGAAGGTCGCCGAAAAGAGCGCTGGTGAAGAATCGCTCAAGGTCTTCAAGAAGGCCGTTGAGAACTGCAAGCCGATGCTCGAGGTGAAGACCCGACGCGTGGGCGGCGCCAACTACCAGGTGCCGGTCGAAGTTCCGCAGAACCGCCGGACCTCGCTGGCGCTGCGCTGGATCATCGGCAACGCGCGCAACCGCCCCGAAAAGGGCATGCCCGATAAACTGGCCAACGAACTTGTCGACGCGGCTAACCTTCGCGGCGGCGCAATCAAAAAGAAAGATGACGTCCACCGGATGGCCGAGGCCAACAAAGCCTTCGCGCACTACCGCTGGTAAGGAGACCTTCCCCCGTTTTTTATGCCTCGCACCGTACCACTTGAGCGCATGCGCAATATCGGCATCATGGCCCACATCGATGCCGGTAAAACCACGACCACCGAACGCATCCTTTACTACACCGGCAAGACCTACAAGATCGGTGAAGTCCATGAAGGCACCGCCACCATGGACTGGATGGAACAGGAGCAGGAACGCGGCATCACGATCACCTCGGCCGCGACCAGTTGCGAATGGCGTGACATTGCGATCAACATCATCGACACGCCCGGCCACGTCGACTTCACCGCCGAAGTCGAACGTTCCCTGCGCGTGCTCGACGGCGCCGTCGCCGTGTTCGACGCGGTCGCCGGTGTGCAGCCGCAGTCGGAAACGGTATGGCGCCAGGCCGATAAATACGGTGTCCCGCGCATCTGCTTCATCAACAAGATGGACCGCATGGGCGCGGACTACTTCCATTCGATCGAAACGATCGTCGACCGGCTACGGGCGCGCCCCGTCGCCATTCAGATCCCCGTCGGCGCCGAAGAAAAATTCCTCGGTGTTGTCGATTTGGTGAAGATGAACGCGCGCATCTGGCGCGATGAGTCGCTTGGCGCAAAATACGACGACGTGGAAATCCCCGCCGATCTGATTGAGAAGGCGAAGGAGTACCGCGCGTTATTGGTGGAAGCGGTCGCGGAGACCGACGACGAGTTGATGGCGAACTATCTGGAAGGCATCGAGCCGACCACCGAACAACTCATGCAAGGTCTGCGTAAAGCGACCTTGGAAATGAAAATTTTCCCGGTCATTTGCGGTTCGTCGTTCAAGAACAAGGGCGTGCAGAACATGCTCGACGCGGTCGTCGACTATCTGCCTTCGCCAATAGATATTCCGCCGATGAAGGGGACCGATCCCGACAACGGCGGCGACTTGATCCGCAACTCCGACGACAGCGAGCCGTTCTCGGGCTTGGTCTTCAAGATCATGACCGACCCGTTTGTCGGCCAGCTCGCATTCGTCCGCGTTTACTCGGGTAAGCTGAACTCGGGTTCGGGTGTCTACAACGTCGCCAAGAAAAAGACCGAACGCATCGGCCGTATCGTGAAGATGCACGCCAACAAGCGCGAAGAGATTCAGGAAGTCCTGGCGGGCGACATTTGCGCCTGCGTGGGCCTGAAGACGGTCGCCACCGGCGATACGATCTGCGACGAACGAAATCCCGTCATCCTCGAATCCATCGACTTCCCGGCGCCTGTCATTCAGCTCGCCATCGAGCCGAAGTCGAAACAGGACCAGGAGAAACTCGGCGTTGCGATTCATAAGCTGGTGAACGAAGATCCCACGCTCCGCGTTTCGACCGACCAGGAAACGGGTCAAACCATCCTGGCCGGCATGGGCGAGTTACACCTGGAAATCATTGTCGACCGCATGAAGCGTGAGTTCGCCGTTGAAGCCAACGTCGGCAAACCGCAGGTCGCCTATCGCGAAACCGTTCGCGTGAAGGCGGAAGGCCACGGCCGCCACGTCCGGCAATCGGGTGGCAAGGGCCAGTTCGGCGATTGCTGGATCCGGATCGAGCCGCTCGAAGAGGGCAAGGGTTTCGAGTTTGAAAACAAGATCGTCGGCGGAACGATTCCGAAGGAATACGTCCCGGCGATCGAAAAGGGTATCGTCGAGCGTCTGGAAGGCGGGCTTGTCGCTGGCTTCCCGATGAGCGACCTCAAAGTGCAAGTCTTCGACGGCAGCTACCACGACGTCGACTCTTCGGAAATGGCGTTCAAGATCGCCGGCTCGCTGGCGATTCAGGATGCTGTGAAGAAGGCCAAGCCGGTGCTGCTCGAGCCGATCATGTCGGTCGAAGTAGTTGTGCCGGACGAGTACATGGGACCAGTCAACGGCGATTTGATCTCTCGCCGCGGACGCCTCGAAGGCATGGAAATGCGCGGAACCACGCAGATGATCAAATCGATGGTCCCGCTGAGCGAAATGTTTGGCTACGCGACCGAGTTGCGCAGCCGCACCCAGGGCCGTGGCAGCTTCACGATGCACTTCGGCCGCTACGAAGAAGTACCCGCCAATCTGGCGACGGAAATTATCAGCAAGGCGCAGGGATAGGTTACGACCTAGTCAGGAGAATCGAAAAACATGGCAAAAGAGAAATTTGACCGTACAAAACCGCACGTCAACGTGGGAACGATTGGACACATCGACCACGGCAAGACGACCTTGACGGCGGCGATCACCAAGACGCTGTCCAAGCACAACCCGAAAGTTTCGTTCCGCAGCTTCGACTCGATCGATAACGCGCCGGAAGAAAAAGCCCGTGGTATCACGATCGCGGCCTCGCACGTGGAGTACGAGACGGCCAACCGTCACTACGCCCACGTCGATTGCCCGGGCCACGCCGACTACATCAAGAACATGATCACCGGCGCGGCGCAGATGGACGGCGCGATTCTGGTTGTGGCGGCCACCGACGGCCCCATGCCCCAGACCCGCGAGCACATTCTGCTGGCCCGCCAGGTCGGTGTGCCCTACATCGTCGTCGCTCTGAACAAGGTCGACATGGTGGAAGACGCCGAGCTGCTCGAGCTGGTCGAACTGGAAGTCCGCGAACTGCTGTCGAGCTACGGTTTTCCCGGCGATACGCTGCCGGTGGTGAAGGTTTCCGCTCTCGGCGGACTGAACGGCGAGCCGCAATGGGAAAAGGCGATCGACGACCTGATGGAAGCGGTCGACCAATACATCCCGATGCCCGAGCGCGTCACCGACCGACCGTTCCTGATGCCGATCGAAGACATCTTCTCGATTCAGGGCCGCGGCACGGTTGTGACCGGCCGTATCGAAACGGGTATCTGTAAAGTCGGCGAGGAAATGGAGATTGTCGGCTTCCGCGACACGCGCAAGACGGTGGTCACCGGCGTCGAAATGTTCAAGAAGCTGCTCGACGAAGGGCGCGCCGGCGACAACGTCGGCCTGCTGCTGCGCGGCATCGACAAGGACGACGTGGAACGCGGCCAGGTTGTCGCCAAGCCGGGTTCGATCAAGCCGTTCAAGAAGTTCAAGGGCGAAGTCTACGTGTTGTCGAAAGAAGAAGGCGGCCGTCACACGCCGTTCTTCAACGGCTACCGTCCGCAGTTCTACTTCCGGACGACCGACGTGACTGGCGTGGCGCATCTGCCGGCCGGGACCGAAATGGTCATGCCGGGCGATAACATCCAGATGGAGATCGAACTGATCACGCCCGTCGCTATGGACAAGGGCTTGCGCTTCGCGATTCGCGAAGGCGGCCGTACCGTTGGCGCCGGCACCGTGGCGGAGATTGTTGGATAAAGGAATAGCATCATGCCACGCGAAATCATTACGCTCCAGTGCACTGAGACCAAGCTCAAGCTGTACACCACGACTAAGAATAAGAAGAAGACCACCGAGCGGCTTGAGTTGATGAAGTACAACCCCAAGCTCCGCAAGCACACCCTGCATCGCGAAGTGAAGTAACGCTTCCGCGCGTTTTGCGCTACACTGGGTGTTGCCTCCATTCCCAACGATTCCGCTACCGTCCTGGTGGCGGGAATCGAGGGTGTCGATGTTCCACAGGGGCGTAGGTTAACGGTAGACCTGCGGTCTCCAAAACCGCTAGTGCGGGTTCGATTCCTGCCGCCCCTGCCATCCCGAGTTTTCCCCAAAAAAGGCGAGATCTTCGGAACACCGATTGCGGAAGCGCGTTCACAGTTTGAAAGTTTCGCAATAAGAGAAGTGAGATGACCACTACCATGGAGTCCAAGAGCGTAACCCCTTCCGATCCCCAGCCCACGCCCGGCGGGATCGCGACGTGGCCTGCCGCCATCAAGAACTACTTCGAAGAGCTCAAGATGGAGATGCGCCGCGTCACTTGGCCCAGTGAAAAGCAGGTCAAGGCCACGACGGTTGTTGTCATCGCCAGCGTGTTCGCCTTCTCCGCCTACTTTTTCGTCGTCGATTTCCTCATCGGCCGCGGTATCAATCAGCTCTTTAAGGTGTTGGCCAAATAACCATGCCGGACGAAATGGAAATCCAGGAAGCGCCGGAGCAACCGCAGGTTCCCGTCACCCCGGCCAATACCAAGCATTGGTACATCATTCATTCCTACTCCGGGTTTGAAAACAAGGTTGCCGAATCGCTCCGCGGCCGTGCGGTGGCTTTCGGCTTCTCTGACCGCATCGGCCAGATTCTCATCCCCACCGAAGAGGTCTTTGAACTCCGCAACGGCAAGAAGGTCACTTCGAAGCGTCTGCTCTACCCCGGCTACGTGCTGGTCGAAATGGAGATGGACGACGAACTCTGGCACGCCGTGAAAGAAACGCCGCGTGTCACCGGATTTGTCGGCGGCGGCAATCATCCCGTGCCGCTGACGGCCGATGAAGTGAACCAGATTCTCTATCGCCAGGCCAACGCGGGCGATCGTCCGAAGCCCAAGCTCACCTACGAAAAGAACGAGACCGTCCGCATCACCGACGGCCCGTTCACCAACTTCTCCGGCAAGGTCGAAGAGATCAACTCCGAAAAGAACACGCTGCGCGTGATGGTCACCATTTTTGGCCGGTCCACTCCGGTCGAGCTCGAATTCGAGCAAGTCGAAAAGATCCAATAAGCAAGCAGGCAAAACGAAATGGCAAAGAAAGTAACAGGTCAGGTCAAGCTCCAGATTCCCGCTGGCAAGGCCACCCCGGCGCCGCCGGTCGGTACCGCGCTCGGTCCGCAGGGCGTCAACATCATGGAGTTCTGTAAGCAGTTCAACGCCAAGACCTCCAGCAAGGACAACGAAGGGCTGATCATCCCGGTCGTCATCACGATCTACTCGGACCGCTCGTTCACCTTCATCACCAAGACCCCGCCGGTGGCGATTCTGATCAAGAAGGCGATCAAGCTCGACAAGGGCTCTCCCACGCCGAACAAGGCGAAGGTTGGCAAGATCTCGGAAGCGCAAATCGCCGAGATCGCCAAGCTCAAGATGCCGGACTTGAACAGCTTCACGATCGAATCGGCCATCGCGCAAGTCAAAGGCGCGTGTGTGTCGATGGGCGTCGACGTGATCAAGTAGTCCCTTCTCGCAACTTTTCAAACAACGCCGCGAGCAGCCTCAAACGGTTGACTCGCGGCGTTTTTGCGTCAATGTGCTTGCCCCCGCCTCCGCCGATCCGCTATCCTCAAATTAACTCTGTTGGGGCGAAGCGCTACCCCGCTTCGCAAATCAATCCAGGTGGGCTCTTATGTTCTCCCAACAGCGGTTTGTCGTCTTCGCATTCTTTGCGCTTTTTGCCTACGCGCAGGACACCTCGCGCATCTCCGGCTCCGTCGTCGACGCCTCCGGCGCGCCCGTCCCGGCTGCAAAAATCAACCTGTATCGGCAAGGCGGCGCCGCGGTCATCGTCAGCACCGAAAGCGCCGCCGACGGCGTCTTCCGCATTCCCGGTCTGCGCGCCGGCATCTACGACATCTCTGCCGAAGCCTCCGGATTTCAGCGCCAGTCCATCCGTGCGATACGCCTGGAAACGGCCAGGGAATTGAGCCTCGCCGCGATCAAGCTGGAAATCGGCGCTGTCGCCGAGACCGTCGAAGTTGTGTCCAGCGCCGCGGCCGTCGCCACCACGAACGCCGAGGTCGCAACCACTGTTTCCAGCGACCAACTCGGCCAACTGCCGGTGTTCGACCGCAACCCGATGAGCCTCATCCGTACACAGGCCGGCGTGACAAACGCCCGCGGGCCGACCACCATCAACGGCATGCGCGTGTCGTTCTCCAACGTCACGCTTGACGGCGTGAACATTCAAGACAACGCCGTCCGCACCAACAACCTCGACTTTATTCCAAACCGTCTCCGCCTCGGACAAATCGAAGAGATGACCATCTCGACCTCCAACGTCGTCTCGGCCGCCGGCGGCGGCGCAGGCCAAGTCAGCATCACCACCAAGGCCGGCACGAATCAGTATCACGGCGAACTCGTCTGGTACAACCGCAACAACGCCTTCGCCGCCAACACCTGGTTTAACAACCGCGACCGCATTGCGCGCCCCTTCCTCAATCAAAATCAATACGGCGGCTCGTTCGGCGGGCGCCTCATTCGCGACAAGCTCTTCTTCTTCGGCAACTACGAAGTGCTCAACAACCGCCAGCAGCGCACGGTGAATCGCACGATCCCAACCGCCACCGCGCGTCAAGGCGATTTCATCTACCGCACCTCGGCTGGCGCCGTACAGTCG
>VFZQ01000240.1 GCA_016871135.1 Acidobacteriota bacterium
TAGGCTAGCCATGCGACAACGGGCGGCAAAATCGCGAGCACGATTTGGTCGGCGCCGGAATACACTTGTGAAGGTAGTGGCGGACGGAGCGGAAAGTTCTCATACGAACCGCAATTTTTCCGCATTGATTTTGATCGAGTGCGAACCACATACTGGAGTTTCGCCATGAGTTACATCCCAGCTTTTCTCGCTCTTGCTTTAGGCACCGGGCTGCACGCGCGATCTCCGTCGTACAAGCCTGGAGACCGTGTCGATGTCGACGTAATCATGGCCGGCGCGCCCGAGCGGAGGATGTGGAAGCCTGGCATCGTGAAATCTTTGGATGCGGCGGTTCGGGAGGTGATCATCCTTACCGATGCGGCCACCGATAACGGAGGCCGGACAATCGGAATTCCGATGCAATCGGCGGGACAGTGGATTCGACCGTCCAGTTCGCCGCGGCCCGCGCCTCCGACCCAGGCGCCAGCGCGGCAGAGCGGCTCCGCCGTTTCCGCCGCTCCGCCGGAGTCCTCGTCGAACGCGGAGCCGCAGGGAATTCTGAATTGCCCGGTGGATCAACCGAAAGTAGCCGCTGGGAGCCGGCCGAATTCGCAACGCTTGGCGGAAGTCATACGGTGTCTGTTCGAGGTGCGGGGGCAATCGCGCGCGGAGCGGTCTATCGAAGTCGACATTCGTTCGATTGAGATCGGGACTTCACGGGCGTGCGTGCCTCGGGAGGACTTTGAGTGCGGGACACCGAGACACACGATCTTTCCCGCACTGGTGCGTTGGACAAAGACCGATTACTACACCAATTCGATCCAGTGGAGCGATAACGAGAGCGTGTTCAATTGTTTCGTTAACCCGTTCGGCCAGTGGCAATGCGGGTTAGGGCGGCGAATCCGCGATGGCCAGATTCAGAATCGGCCGAGGTAGATCCGGCCCGGCATGAGACGCCGCGATCTATTAGCCGGATTGGCGGCTTCGGCGCCGTTCCGGTTCGCGCTGATTGGCGACCGGACGGGGCGGGCGCAGGGGAATGTGTACGAGCGGGTGTGGGCGGAGGTGGCGGCGTCGAAGCCGGACTTCGTGGTATCGATCGGGGACACGATCGAAGGGTTAAACGATGCGACGGTGGACGCCGAGTGGGACGCGATCGAAAAGTCCACCCTGAAAATGTATAAGACATTTCCGTTCTATCATGTAGCGGGAAATCATGATGTGTGGAGTGAGAAGTCCGAACGGGTGTATGAGAGGCGCACCGGGCGACCGGTGCGGTATTCGTTTGAGCGCGGCGGGGCGGGGTTCGTTGTGCTCGACAACAGCCGGTCGGATGCGTTGTCGGAATCGGAGATGGCGTATTGCGATCGGGAGTTGACGCGGTTGGGGATGGCGCGGCCGAAGTTTGTATTCTTGCACCGCCCGTCCTGGTTGATTCCGGTGCGGATGGGGATGGGCGCGCATCCATTTGTGCGGCTGATGGAGAAGCATCGCGTGGACTATGTCTTCAGCGGGCATGTGCATCAGTTCCTGTCGCTGGAACGGGCGGGAGTGCGGTATGTGATGGTGGGCAGTTCGGGCGGATCGATGGATCGCGGCGTGAGCGGAGGATTTCGCGAGGGGTGGTTTTATCACTGGCTGGACGTTGCGGTCGCGGGGGCGGTGGTCACGGTTTCGGTGCGGGAGTTGGCGGGGCGCCGGACGGGGCTGGAGGAGTGGGGACCGAACGGGTACGCAGGTCGTAGATGAAGATCGAGTACCCGGCTTTGGCCGTGGGGCGCATTTCTCGGAAGCGCTTGTAGAAGTCCTTGTACTTGGGCGGGAAGTAGGCGCCGTGGAGGAGCGAGGCGCTGATGGCGTGGAGTTCGGGGGCGGGCTCGTAGACGGTTATACCTTTCGCCAGCGCGTCGTTGTAGGGCGGGGCGATGGGGCGGACCTTTTGATCCCAGAAGTGACGCCAGGGGACGTCGCCGCCGAAGTAGGAGAGGCGGAATTTTTCGACGTTGTTGGATTTGGCCCAGGTATTGAGGGCTGGGAGATCCTGGCCCCAATCGAGGTTGGAGTCGGCGAGGTAGCGGAGGCCGTTGTCGGGGCCGCCGGCGGCGAGATTGAAGAACGCGATGCCGTGAGGGAATCTTCGGCGGCAGCGAGGGCGATCAGGATCGTAGCGGTTTTCAGATGGGCTTTGGCGAGTCGCGCGACGAGAAGAGCGCCGAAGGGGAGCGCAGGAAGGATGAGACGGATGCCGAGTTGATGGCCCGATAGCGATGCGAGGGCGATGTAGAGGAGGGGCGGAAAAAGGAGGAACATCCGGCGTTCTCTGACTGCGACGATGGCGCCAGCGGCGATAGCGAGGAGAAGTCCGATCGGAACCTTGACGGCGAGGGCGGTAAGAAAATAGAGGGGCTGGGCTTGATGGAAAATTTCGCCATTGAGGTAGATCGGCGGACGTTCGGCGGAGCTGTGAAGGAGGCTGACGCAACCGCTCCAGAAGCCGGCGGGAATGGGGAGCCACTGGAAGAGTCGCGCGATCCAGGTGAAGGCGTAAGGAATGGCGGGATCGGCGAACTTGTGTTGGATTTCGACGGGGTGAAGGACGCGGGCGTCGAACTGATACGCCGCGCAGAGGCCGGCGTAGACCGTGACCGCGAAGACGGCGAGGTGTTTGATGCGTTGCGGGCGCGTGAGGATGATTACCGGCGCGATGACAGCGAGGATGATCAGCGAGAGTTTGGCCAGGATGCCGACTAGTGTCGCGAGGGTGAGCAGCAGCATATTGCGACGGTCTGCCGCGTACCAGAAGGCGGCGTACGCACATGCCGCGGCGATGTCGTTCTTAACGAGGCTGCCGTGGGCGAGGGCGGTGGGCTCAAATGCGAATGCGGCGGCGGCTAGTAGCGCGGGCGCGGGACCGCAGTCGCCGCGCGCCCAGTGCCAGATGAGGAAGAGCGTCAGCAGCGGGAAGATCAACACCGGGAGGCGGAAGGCAGTGGTGAGGTCGTGAAGATGGGGATCCTTGAGATCGACGAAATAGGCGCCGGCGGCGATCCATTCGCGGTGGGCTTTCCAGCGCGGGTCGTCAGGCGGAGGGATCTGCGAGGCGCGCCAGCCCGTAACGATTTTGAGAAGCGGCGCGAGGTCGGTTTCAGGAAAGACGTTCGGCGCGGTCCAGTAGAAATGCGCGGCGAGGATGTGGTTGGGCTCGTCGGCGGTCAGGCCGCCGTTGGTGGCTTGCCAGAACTGAAGCGCGAACATTGCCGCCGCGAGCGCGGCGACCTGCTTTATCCCCACCATGTTTCGCCGGCGGCGAGGTGAGCGCGGACGACATCAGGGTTGAGCGTGATGCCCATGCCGGGTTTCGATGTCACCCTGATGTGACCGCCCTGGATGTAAGGTTCGTCGAGGAGGAGGACCTTGTCCATCCAGTCGCCTTTGCCGGTGACGGTTTCGGTGGCGATGTAGTCGTGAATGGTGGAGGCCCAGTTGATGTTGCCGTAGGTGTGAACCTGGCTGGCGGTGTTGTGTGTGGCGATGGGCATCCCGAAGGGGGCGGCGAAGTCCGCGATGCGTTTGGTCTCGAGGAAGCCGCCGGAGTTGCGGAGATCGGGGTTGAGGATATCGCAGCCCTGATTGACGACGAAGGGGAGGAAGCCTTCGCGGCGGGCGAGATTTTCACCCATGCAGATGGGGACTCTCGACGACGCGGTGAGGCGCTGCCAGGAGGAGGTGTAGTCGACCAGAAGCGGGTCTTCGAGCCAGAGCGGTTTGATGGACTCGACGGCTTCGGCGATTTGAATAGCGGTGCGTACGTCGTACTCCCAGTGGCAGTGGACGAGGATGTCGTGGTCGAAACCGATGGCTTCGCGGCAGTTCTCGAATCCGCGCCGGATGGCGATCAGCTCTCGCGAAGACAGGGTGCGGTTGGTAAGTTTTTCGTGCGGGAAGCCGAACTTGTGCGCGGTGAATCCGGCGGGGTTGGCTTTCACCTTTTCGGCCCAGGCTTTGCAGGAGGCTTTGTCCATCATGTTGGATGGGGCGGAGTGATCGTAGACACGGACGCGCTCGCGGAATCGGCCGCCGAGGAGGTTGGACGAGGGCGTGTTAAGGAGTTTGCCGGCGAGGTCCCAGAGAGCCATTTCGATACCCGAAGCCGCGCGCATTAGGTTGTGAGCGGAGCCGTCGGTGCGAGCGCCGGAGAGGTTGTTGCCGCCGACGCCGAGCTTGGTGTAAATGGTGTCGATTTGCAGGGGATCTTTGCCGGTAAGCCAAGGCTTGAGGCTGTCGATTTGCTCGCGGACGCCGACGCCGGGGGAGCCGTAGGCTTCGCCGATGCCGAAGACGCCGTTGTTGGCGGTGATCTTCACGAGCGTGTAGGTGCGGCCGCCTTGCATCATCATCGTTTGGACGTTGGTGATGGAGTGTTTGCCGGCCTGGGCGGCGGCGATGTTAGCGAAGGGGAGGGCGGCGAAGCTGCTGAGGAGTTGGCGGCGTGAGAGCATGCTTGGCGATTATTTCATATCGGGCATAATTAAGTCATGGCAGTGATGACTAGCTCGCTCGTGCACCAACCGAAGATCGATAAGGCGCTGAAGAAAGTCTTGCGCGCGCTGCAGCCGGATGTGGTGCGGATCCGGTATTCGCTCGAGGACAATTTCATGGGGGATCCGTCGATATTCTTTCGTGTGCTGCTGTCGGACGAGGCGGCGCAGGAGCATCATTTGCATGAGAAAGCGCAGCGGGCGATGAGGTTGATCACCGAGGCTGTCGATCCTCACGAACTCCGCTTGGAATCGTATTTCAACTATCGAAGTGTCTCCGAACAGGAAGAGTTGCGTAATCCGATCTGGGATTGATTGCAGAATGGCGTATCACGACGATCTCCTGGAGCAGGCCTGGCATCTAGCGCGAAGGGAGCTGAAGCGCCCCAAACAAGCGAGCTTACGCCGGGCGATTTCAACCGGCTACTACGCTTTGTTCCATCTCTTAATTTCGGAAACGGCCAAGAATTGGAAGCGCGTCGAGGAACGGCCGACACTCGCCCGAATGTTCGAACACACGCTGATGGCGAAGGTCTGTACGAAACGGCGCGACGACCTGAGGACCTTCTTCAATACGCGAAGCATTGGTGATCCCGCCGTTGCAGTTGAGAAACACCCGCTGAATATTTCCGAGGTGTTTGTACGTATGATGGGAAACCGGCATACCGCGGATTACGACAGTTCCGTCGAATGGGCGCGAAGCGACGTATTCGAGCAGCTCAAATACGTCCAGTCCGCTTTCGCGAGTTGGGACGTCATCCGCGAGACGCCGCTGGCGCAGCATTTTCTTGTTACGTTGCTGCTTAAGGAGCGACGGCCCTAATACGCGCCGACGAGTTTGCGGCCGCCGGCTTGCAGCACAAGCCACACCTTTTCAAACGTTGATAGCCGCACGCGGCGATCGAGCACGCGGTATTGGTGGGCTTCGATGCGTTGCAGAAGGCGGTAGTAGATTTGAATCAACGCCCAGAGCGAGGCGCGGCTGTCTTTGTCGACCATGCGGATAAGTGGCATCGACTGCTTGTAGTAGTCGAAGGCGCGGGCAGCTTCGAAGCGCATGAGTTCGACGAAATCGGGCGTGTAGGCAAGCTTTGACGGCGAGACACCGAAGCGGTCGAGATCCTCGGCGGGTAAATAGACGCGGCCCATTTCGAAGTCTTCGCGGACATCGCGGAGGATGTTGGTTAGCTGAAAGGCGATGCCGCACTTCTCGGCGAGTTCGAGTGCGCGGCGGTCCTTGAAGCCGAAGATGTGAACGATTGTCAGGCCAACGACGGAGGCGACGCGGTAGCAGTATTGATAAAGATCGTCGAAGGTGTGGATGGTGCGGGGCTTCAAATCGCTTGAGACGCCATCAATCATGGCGTGGAAGTATTCGTGCGGGATATTGTAGCGTTTGACGGCGTCGTGGAAGGCCGGCCAGACGGGGTGATCGGCGTATTTGCCGTTTAGCGCGCTGGCCAGATCGGCGCGCCATTCGTCCATGGTTTCTTCGGTTGAGGTATCGGTTTCGTCGCTGAGATCGTCGCAGTAGCGCATGAAGGCGTACATGGCGCACATGGCGTCGCGTTGGTCGTCACGAAGGAGGACGAAGGAGTAGTAAAAATTCTTGGCGCGAGCGCGGGCGGTTTCGCGGCAGTAGACGTAAGACTCGGCTAGGGTGATCATGCCGCGACTCGGGCGAAGGTGAATTGGACGAGGGTTTTGAGCAGCAGCGCGACGCGTTCGCTCTTTGAGATGCGCGGGCGGGCGGAGAGCACATCGTAGCCCTGTGAGGCAATCTTATCGAGGATGCGGAGGCCGCCGCGCGAGAAGAGAGTGATGTCGAGCGCGAGGCGGCGGTCGAGCATCGGCGGCAGAGCGAGGCCTTTTTCGAAGAGTTCCCGGGCGACGCCGCAGACCTCTTGCATCGCCGAGGCGAAGGCGGGCGTGAATCGGCGCGCGTAGACATCGTCAACCGAAACGCCGTGTTTGGCGAGGACATCGAGGGGCAGATAGACGCGGTCCTTTTCGAGGTCGACCGAAACATCCTGCCAGAAGTTGGCGAGCTGGAGCGCGGTACAGGTGGCGTCGCTCAAGGCATAGCGTTTGGCATCGTTGTATCCACACAAGCCGAGCACGAGGCGGCCGACTGGGTTAGCCGAGTTCCTGCAGTAAGCAAAGACTTCTTCCCAGTTTTGATAGCGAGTCACACGCTGGTCGTGTTCGAAGGCGGTGATGAGATCGTCGAAGGGATCGCGAGGCAGATTGTATTTGCGGGCGGTTGGGCCGAGCGCGACAAAGACGGGGTGCGTTGCGGCGCCGTTGAAGCAACGATGCAGTTCGGCGCGCCACCAACTCAAGAGCCGCAGGCTCTCGGCGGTGTCGCCGATTTCGTCGCCGAGATCGTCCGCCCAGCGGCAGAAGGCGTAGACGTTATAAAAGTCCTGGTGAAGGCGTTTGGGCAGCAGGAAGCTGACGACGTGGAAGTTCTCGTAGTGTGACGTTGCGATCCAGCGCGTGTAGGCGAGCGCTTCTTCCAATGGCCACGCGCGCTCCATGGCGGAGCGGTCTTCGACGAAATCCTTGGGCGCCAGCATTCCGGTTACGGAATGATCGCGGTCTTCAGGCGGCCGCTGGAATTCATGAGCATGCGGAGGATGTCGCGGAGACTGGACAGCGGCGCCTGACCGGCGATGAAATCGGTGGCGCAGATGTCGCGGCGGGAGACGGCTTCGAGTGCGTCCTGGATCAGTCTGGGCGTGTGATGGAAGCTCGCTTTGCAGGTGATCTCGGAGTAGTGGAGCATGTTGGTGTCGAGATCGACGCGGGTATCGTTCGGGCAGCCGCCGAAGAAATTCACCGTGCCGCCCTTGCGCAGCAGTTGCACGGAGAGATTCCAGACTTCGGGTTTGCCGACGGCTTCGATGACGACGTCGGCGCCACGGCCATCGGTCAAGCCGCGCACCAAGCCGACGGGATCGTCGGTCTCCGGCAGGGAGACGAGATGAGCCGCGCCCATGCGCTTTGCGTCTTCGAGTTGCTCCTGGCGGCGCGCCATGGCGATGACGCGAGCGCCCATCACTTTGGCCATCCGAACGAACATGAGTCCGATCGGGCCGAGGCCGATGACCACGACAGTGTCACCAGGGCGGACGTGCGATTCTTCGAGACCGCGGAGCACACAGGCGAGCGGTT
>VFZQ01000241.1 GCA_016871135.1 Acidobacteriota bacterium
CGGCTGGGATCGACTCTCATCGTTGCCGGAACGCGCGGCCGGACGCAGGCGGCGGCCGTCCTGCTCGGCAGCGTTGTGGAGAAGGTCATTCAATACTCCCGCGTGCCCGTGCTGACCGTCAAACGAGATGGCGACCACCTGAGCCTGGTCGAGGCTCTGCTCGGAAAACTTCTCGACGATCGGCAACTGGTGGCCAGCTAGCGAATTGGCCAAGCCACCCAAATTGATAACTCTAACGGAGAAGACATGAACAAGCCACGCAACGTCGACGCCTTTCAGTCGCTCTACGACGCCATTCCGGATGTCTTCGGCGAATACGACGCCGATGCCCACCTCGCGAAAGCGGCCAAGGAAGAGCGAGCGGCCTCGCCAGTCGAATCGCCGGCCGGCGCGACCAGCGGCCTGCGCGGGTTGATCTACCGTTTCGGCACGTTGCTGAGCTAGGCCGGATCGACCAACAGGCCGCTCGACCGAACCAAATGCGACCGCGTCATAGTGTATGCTCCTATCATGAAAGTCCTCGCGTGTTTGCTTCTGGGTGTGATCGGTCTCGCCGCGCAGGAATCCCGCGCCACCATCATAGGTGAAGTCAAAGACTCCACCGGCGCTGTGATCGCCGGTGCCAAAGTCACCGCCGTCGCCACCGCGACAAACACCATTACGGCTTCCAATACCAATCAGGCCGGCTACTTCGAACTCCCCTACCTACTCCCTGGTGTCTACAGGGTAGAGGTTGAACTCAAGGGCTTCAAGAAGGCCGTCCGCGACGGCATCGAAGTGCGTGTCAGCGACCGCATGACCCTCGACTTCGCTCTCGAAGTCGGCGCCGTTTCCGACTCCATCGTTGTCACCGGCGAAACGCCGCTGCTCGAAGCCGCCACGGCCTCTCTCGGCGTCGTCATGGACGAACGCCACGTGGCCGAACTCCCCGTCGTCGGCGGCAATCCCTTCTATCTGTCGCGCCTCGCCTCCGGTGTGTTGTCGAACGGAGGCCGGAGCGCCGGCAACCCCATGGACAACGGCGCCGCCACGGGCATTATCGCCAATGGAACCCGCGGCGGGTCGAGCGAGGCCAACGTCGATGGCGCGCCCAACATGACCAACCGGAACGCCGTCTTTTCGCCGCCGCAAGACCTCGTGCAGGAATTCAAGATCCACACCGCGACCTACGACGCCGCCATCGGCCACGCCGCCGGCGCGTCCACCAACGTTTCGATGAAGTCCGGCGGCAACGCGCACCACGGCACGATCTATTACTTCCATTCCAATCTCCGCGCGGTTCCCTGGTTCACCAACGGTTTCATCTACAACCCCGTCACCGGCCCGATCAACCAGGAGAAATTCGATCGCAACGTCCCCTCCTGGTTCCATCAGCGCTGGGGCGTCACAGCCTCCGGGCCGCTGCGTATCCCGAAGTTCTACGATGGCCGCAACAAGACCTTTTGGACCTACGGCTTTGAAGACCTGAACATCGATCGCAATCTCAGCAACACCGCGACCGTCCCCACCAACGAAGAACGTCGCGGCGATTTCTCGGCGCTCCTCCGCGCCGGCGGAGCGCGTTATCAGATCTACGACCCCTTCACCATCGTCCCGGCCGCGCAGGCCGGGCGCTTCTCCCGCCAACCGCTGCCGAATAACGTCATTCCCGCCTCCCGCATCAGCCCCATCGCCCAGCGCATGATCGCCTTCTACCCCGAAGCCAACCAGCCCGGTACCTTGGACTTCAGCCAGAACTACTTCCGCACCCGCCAGATCAAGCGCGAGAACTACACCGCCGTCAGCCGCATCGATCACCAACTCTCGGCCGCCAACCGGCTCTTCTTCCGCATTAACAACTCACAGCACGACAACAAGACCGACACGCTCCCAGGCGCGATCTTCGAAGACATCCTCGACCGCACCGGCTGGGGCGCGGTTCTCGACGACGTACACGTCTTCTCGCCGGGTGTTCTGCTGAACGTGCGTTACAGCGTCAGCTATCAGAGCGACAGGACCACCCGCGGCTCGGCCGGCTTCGACATCACCAGCCTCGGCCTGCCCGCTTCCCTCAAGAACGAAATCGCCCAGAAGCTCGACACCGACGGCCTTGTCTTCCCGCAAGCCGTTGTGTCCAACTACACCTCTCTCGGACTCGGCGGCGCGAGCCGCGGAACAACGAACTACCACACAGGCAGCGCCACGCTCACCAACATCCGCGGCAGCCACTCCATGCGTTACGGCGCCGAATACCGCCTCCAGCGCGAAACCGGCTTGGGCTACGGCTTCGTTAATCCCCAGTTCACCTTCGGCACGGCATTCACCAATGGCCCGGTCGATAACACGCCGGCTTCGCCCAAAGGCCAGGGCTTGGCGTCCATGCTATTCGGCATCGCCACCGCCGGCGTCATCAACAACAACGCCTCCCGCGCCGAAGAGTCCAGCTACACGTCCTTCTTTGTGCATGACGACTGGCGGATCAACCCGAAACTAACACTGAATGTCGGCGTTCGCTACGAGTATGAAAAGGCCGTGACGGAGCGTTTCAACCGCACCATCCGCGGCTTCGATTTCTCAACCGCCAATCCCACCTCGGCCGCCGCGCTCGCCGCCTACGCGCGCAGCCCAATCCCCGAAATCGCACCTAGCGCCTTCCGCACCACCGGCGGACTCCTATTCGCCGGCGCCAATGGCGCTCCTAGCGGCCTCTGGAATCCCGACAAGAACAACTTCGCGCCGCGCATCGGCATCGCCTATCAGATCAACAAGAAGACCGTTGTCCGCACCGGTTACGGAATCTTCTACGACGTTAACGGTGTCGACCGCTCCGGTGTCAATCAAGGCGGCTTCAATCAGCCGACGAATCTCATCGCCTCGCTCAACAATGGCCAGACCTTCGCCGCCACACTCGCCAACCCGTTCCCCAATGGCATCGAACTTTCTCTAGGCGCCGCTGGCGGTCTCAGCACTTTCCTCGGCCGCGGCGTGAGCTATTTCTACGACGAACCGCTGAACCCCTACATGCAGCGCTGGTCGTTCTCCGTGCAACGCGAACTCCCGGCGAAAACCGTCCTCGATCTGGCCTACGTCGGCAACCGAGGCACGAAACTCCTCGTCAATCGCAATCTCAACGCCGTGCCGCGCCAATACATGTCGACGCTTGCCACCCGCGATCAGCCCGTCATCGACTTCCTCAGCGCCCAGGTAAACAGCCCGTTCTTCGGTCTCCCCGAATACCTCGGCACCGGCCTCGCCAACCAACGCGTTGGCCGCGCTCAACTTCTCCGGCCCTTCCCCCACTTCGGCGACATCACTGTCGATCTGCCCGCCGGCTATTCCTACTACCACTCGCTCCAACTCTCCGCCGAAAAACGCTACGCCGCCGGCCTGACGTTCCAACTTAGCTGGACCTACTCCAAATTTATGGAAGGCATCGACTATCTGAACGACACCGATTCCTACTTGAACAAAGTTGTGTCCCCGCAGGACTTCACCCACCGCTTCGTCCTCAGCGGCATCTACGAACTCCCGTTTGGACGCGGCAAGAAATACCTCGGCAGCGTCAACCGCGCCGTCGATACCGCTCTCGGCGGTTGGCAGTTCCAGGGTTGGTTTGAAGGGCAGACCGGCGACGCGCTCGGCTTCGGCAACGCCATCTTCAACGGTGACATAAAGAACATCGCGCTCCCGCTCAGCCAGCGCTTCGCGCAGCGCTGGTTCAACACCGACGCCGGTTTCGACAAGAACCCGCAGAACAGCCTCGCCAACAACATTCGTATATTCCCTTCGCGCTTCAACGGCGTTCGCGCCGACGGCATCAACAACTTCGATCTCTCGATGTTTAAGAACTTCAGAATCACCGAAAAAGTTCGCACACAGTTCCGCTTCGAGACCTACAACTCGCTCAATCACGTGCAATTCGCCGGACCGAACACTACCCCCACCGCCACCGCCTTCGGTACCGTCGTCGACGAAAAAGGCCACGGCCAGCGCCAGGTCACGTTAAGCCTGAAGCTAATCTTTTAACCCGAATCTCGAGCTCTCCTACCCTATGAGCGCGACTATGAATCGGCTCGCCTCCGCCACGACCGTCTTCGCGACTCTCGTATTCGTCTTGACAACACATACCTAGCTAGCTAATATTAGCTAGCTAGGTATGTCCCGATCCAAGAACGACGTTCTGCAAGGAACGCTCACACTCCTCATCCTGCAAGCCCTCTCGCGCGGCGCACTGCACGGCTACGGCATCACGCTGTTTGTCGAGCGCGCCAGCGGAGACGTTCTCCGCGTCGAAGAGGGCTCGCTCTATCCCGCCTTGCACCGCATGGAGGAAGACGGCCTCGTGAAAGCCGAGTGGGGCATGACCGAATTCAACAGGCGCGCTCGCTTCTACTCCATCACCGCCGCCGGCAGTCAGCGGCTCGCCGACGAGTTGGAAAGCTGGAAGCGGCTGACGTCCGGCGTCGGAAAGGTGATTCGATTCGCATGATCCGCCGCCTGCTCGAAACCCTGTTCCCGCGCCGTGACAACGCCGCCATCGACGACGAACTCGAATTTCACATCGCCATGCGCGCCCGTGAATTCGAGTCTGGCGGCCTGACGCCCGCCGAAGCCCAACGCGAAGCCCGCAAAAAGTTTGGCGGCCAATCCACGTTGCGCGAACAGACCCGAGAAGCCCACGTTTACCGGACCGTTGAGACGCTGCTTCGCGAGGCCCGCTACAGTTTTCGTGCGCTCGCTAAACGCCCCGCGCTCTGGGTTGCCGGCACCTTGACGCTCGCGCTCGGTATCGGCGCCAACCTCGCCATCTTCGCTATCGTCGACGCCCTCCTTCTTCGCCCCCTGCCCATCCCCGAACCCGATCGCTTCTTCGTCATCGCCGAGCGGCGGAACGGCGCGCACACTGGCGGCAACGTACCTCGTATGAGAGCCTACGCCCAAGCCGATTCGCTTGAATCCATCGGCGGATTCTTCAGTGAACGCGTCGCGGTGATCGCCGGTGATGGTTCGCGCGGACTGAAAACGCTTCGTACATCGGGCGACGTCCTTAGCGCGTTTGGCTACAAACTCGCCGCTGGCCGCAACTTTACCGAAGCGGAACGGAATGGCGACGGCAACGCGGTCCTTCTCGGCCACTTCTACTGGCAACGCGAATTTGCCGCCGCCACCGATGTCATCGGCAAGACGCTGCAAACGCAGAACGGCGCGCTCCAAATTGTCGGTATTCTTCCACCCGAAGCGTCGCTGATCGAGGATCACGACATCTGGCTGCCGTCGCTCGCGTCCGTGCAAAACGGTCCCGCGACGGCGGGCTACTTGCAAGTCATCACGCGACTGAAGCCCGGCATAAATCCCGCAAGGGCCAACGCACAGCTCGGCGCCGCGGCCGGGCAATTCCCTGAAATCGCCGCCCGGCTAACGCCTCTGAACGATGTCGTTGCGTCTGAGGCGCAAACGCCTCTCCTTCTGCTCGTGAGTGTCGTCGTCACGCTTCTCCTGGTGGCCTGCGCCAACCTCGCCGGACTGCTCATCGCGCGCAATTCCGAACGCGCGCGCGAACTTTCCATTCGCCTATCGATAGGCGCCGGCCGCTGGGATCTCCTCCGCCTGCTCTTCATGGAGGCGTTGTGGATCGCAGCGGTTGGCGGTGGCCTCGGCGTTCTAGCCGGCAAATGGGTGCTCGACGTCATCCTCGCGTACCGGCCGGCCGATCTCCTTCTTGCGTCGACGATCCAACTCGATTGGCGCGCGTTCATCGTCGCTTTTTTACTCACCTGCTTCTCGGCGCTCTTTGCCGGACTTCTTCCCGCGTGGCAAGCTGCGCGCTCGCGCCAGCGGACCGGCAGGCTGCGCAATACTCTTGTTGCGGGCCAGATCGCCGTGTCCATGATTCTTGTGTCAACCGCGATCCTGCTTGTGAATACACTGCTCACGGCCCGCCAGCGCCCGTTCGGCTTCGTGCGCGATCACGTCGTCGCCATCGAGTTCGACATGCCCTGGAGCACCGACGGCGACAAAGTCAAACGTTTTTACGATTCGGTCGAAGCGGCCGCGCGCGAACTGCCTGGTGTTCGAGCCGCTGGCATAGTTGATCGGCTTCCGCTGCAAGGCGGCGCGCAAGGCTACACCTACACGCGCATCCGAGGTGTTACGCTCGATGACGCCATCGCGCGCCGCGTTGTCGGCCTTCGCGCGATCAGCAATGGCTATTTTTCCACGCTGAGGATTCCGCTCCTGCGCGGCCGGTTGGCCGAGCCCCCGCATCGCGAGATCGTGATCAACGAAACCTTTGCCAAGCGCTACTTCGGCGCGGCCGACCCCATCGGCGCATCGATCTCGTTCAGCCGGCCCACAGCGGAGCCGAAGTGGTACGTGGTTGTGGGCGTCGTCGGCGATGTCGCGCGTTCCGCGATGGACCCGGCTTTCCCAGCCGAGACCTTCGTTCACCATTCACTGACCTATTGGCCGCAAGGCACTCTGGTCATCCACGGTGAGGGCGATCCCGAAACCCTTCTTCGCGCCGCTCTGGCGCGGGTTTACCAAGTTGATCCCTACGTCCTCACGAAGTTTTCGGGCACACTCGACGCGAAACTCGAATCGTCATGGTCCGAACCGAATCTGCTGACGTCGCTCGTCGCCGCCACCGCACTGCTCGCCATGCTGCTCGTCTCGCTCGGCGTCTACGGCGTTGCCGCCAGCGCCGTTCGTTCCCGCACGCGGGAGTTCGGCGTCCGCGCGGCGCTGGGCGCAACGCCTCGAATGCTCGCCTCGCTGTCGCTCTCCCAAGGTTTGCGCCTCGCCACTATCGGCGGAGTGATTGGATTGGCAGGCGCGTTCGCCGTCCCTCCCCTCATCTCGGCAATCATCCCAGGGCGCTCTTCATTCCAAGCCGCCGAACTCGCGTCTTCGATCGCCGCGATGATCGCACTCGCTTTGCTCGCCAGCATCGGACCCGCCCGGCGCGCAGCGCGAGTCGATCCGGCCATCACGCTCCGCCACGATTAATGACAGTCCGAAGAGTTTTCGCGGCACGGCGATCCGCGCAAGCAAGTCGTTTTCCCGTGCCGGCGAGACGAAGTCGCCCCGGTTCCACTGACATGATACACTCATCAGTTCCAGGCGAACACGAGGCGAAGCAGGCGTGTCCAATCTCCAAGAACAACTCGCGTTCCTCCGGCGCAAAATAGCGTCGATCGAACCGCCCGCCTTTTCGCCAATCGGCCCCGCCGCTCCGGCGGAGGAGCGCAAGTCCATTGATCAGTGGATCGATGGCGCTGTCATCACCACCGACCGCGGTTCGCATTTCGAGTTCGAACGCGCCTGGAAAAATCACCAACGCCACGGCAACGTCTACGTCTCCGACTTGCAGGACGTCGAACGCAACTGGCTCGCCGCCATCTCCGAAGGAGCCCTCGCCGACGTCGATCCGCGCCGCGTTGTTTTCCTCGATACCGAAACCACGGGCCTCGCCGGCGGCTCGGGAACGTACGCGTTTCTCATCGGTGTCGGCGCGCTCGACGAGCACGGCTTCAGCCTCAAGCAGTACTTTCTCCGCGACTACACCGACGAGCCGAGTCAACTCACCGCACTCGCCGCCGATCTTGAAAAATACGACGTCCTGGTCACCTACAACGGCCGCGCCTACGATCAACCCCTGCTCGAAACCCGTTTCCGAATGTCGCGCATGAAGCCGCCCTTCGCGCGCATGACCCAC
>VFZQ01000242.1 GCA_016871135.1 Acidobacteriota bacterium
CCATCACGGCGCAAGGCTCCCAGCAAGCGGCCAACGAAAAGGCGTTCGAAGAGCGCATGAAGGGCGTCACGCTGGTCGGCTATTCCACCCGCCTCGACCGCGAAGGGACTTTTGGTCCCGAACGCTACAGGATCGACAGCGTTGCGAAATCGTCGGGCGAAACGTGGATCTTCAAGGCCCGTATGAGCCACGAGGGCAAAGAGGTCGCCGTGCCGATTCCCATCATCGTCAAGTGGGCCGGAAGGGCTCCCGTGATCACCCTCGAAGACTTCACGATTCCCGGCTTCGGCACATGGACGGCGCACGTCGTACTCAGCGGCAATCAGTATGCCGGCACCTGGAGCGGCAAGAGCGGCGGTGGGCAGATGTTCGGCAAGATCGTCAAGGAGTAGCTGCCCGGAGCCGGGCCGATACGATACACTAACCGTTTCCGTTCGATGAAACTGTTCCTGTCCGGAGCGACCGGCCTGGTTGGCCGCTCCATCCTACCGATCCTTAAGAAGAACCACCCCGAGCGTGCCATCGTGGCCCTTGTTCGCCGCGAGAGCCAGGCCTCGGCGCTCAATGCGCAGGGTGTCGAAACCGTCATCGGCGATCTCAAACAGCCTCGCCTGGGTCTCTCGGAATCTGCCTATGCGGATCTGCGCGGCAGCGTGACCGAGATACTCCACTCGGCTGCCAGCGTTGAGTTCGATCTACCGCTCGAAGAGTCACGCGAGATCAACGTCGGCGGGGCCCAACGCATGCTCGAACTCGCCCGCTCCTGCCCGCGCCTGCGTAAATTCGGCCACGTCAGCACGACGTACGTCAACGGCTTCCGCGAGGGCGTCTACGACGAAGCGCCGATGGCCCCCGGCCAGCAGTTCTGCAACGCTTATCAGCAGTCGAAATTTGAAGCCGAGTGCCTCGTCGAACAAGCCATGCGCGCGCTGCCCGCGGCCATCTATCGGGTTCCCGCGCTGCTCGCCGATTCCGAAGACGGCGTTGTCAGCCAGTGGGGATACATTCATCATCTGTTCCGCATGTTGCCGGTGACCGAGCTTCCCGTCATGCCCGGCGATCCCGACATTCCCGTCGATCTGATGCCCGCCGATTGGGTCGCCGCCGCGCTGGCGCATATCTTTGATTTTCGATTCACTTCCGGCTCTTACCGCCACTTGTGTCTCGGCCCCGACGGCACGATGCCGTTGCAAGAGTTCATCTCGCACGCCTGCGGCATCATCGAAAGCCATCCGACCTATCCGGCTGGCAAGTCGGTGCGGGTACCCAAGATGGTGTCGGTGGCCGAGTACGACGAGTTCGTCAAGAACTGCCCCGATCGCGTCCAGCGGTTCTCGGCCGCGATGGTCGGTCGCCATGTGCGGCTTATGGGAACGCGGCAGGTCTATCTGAACACGAAGACCCGCGCCGATCTCGAAGACAGCGGTTTGCGGTTCCCGGTGCTTCGAAAGTTCTTGGAGAAGACGCTCGTGTATTGCCTCGACAACAGTTGGGGCCGGCAGGCGGCGAGCTAGCGACCGGCCAACTGCACCGCCAACTCCTGAGACTTTCGCAAGTCGGTCTTGCCGGTGCCAAGCGTCGGAATCGCTTCGACTGCGTAGAACTGGTTCGGCTTTGGAATCCACAATGCCGGTAGACCGGCGGCGTTCAAGTGCTCGATCATTGCCGCTGGCGCGATTTCCTTGCTCGTGTGCAGCACGACAAGCCGCTCGCCACGCGTCTCGTCCGGTACGCCGATCACAAAGCAGTCCGCTCCGTTCATGACCTCTTGCAGCGTCTCTTCGATGCGCAGATGCGGCACCATCTCGCCGCCGATCTTGGAGAACCGCGACAGCCGCCCCGTGATGTAGATGAACCCGTCTTCGTCCATGCGGGCCATATCGCCGGTGTTGTAGTAACCGTCGATCAACACTTTGGCCGTGCGCTCGGGTTGGCCGAGATAGCCCTTCATTCGGCTCGGGCCTTTCACCAACAACATGCCGTCGGTCCCGAACGGAACCGGTTCCATCGTGGCCGGATCGACGAATCGTACCGAGACGCCTGGCAGCGGACGGCCAACGCTCTCGGCCTTGTTGCCAAGCTGCGAGGACTGATCCGGGTCATCGGAAATAAAGTCGGGACCATTCACCGCGACCACCGGCGCCATCTCGGTACAGCCATAACCCTCGTGCATTTTGAGGCCGAATTTCTCCTCGAACTGCGCCGCGACAGCGGGCCGCAGTTTTTCGGCGCCGACCAGCACGTAGCGAATTTTCGAGAACTGTTCCTTGGTGCACTTGCGTGCGTATGTGGAGGCAAACGTCGGTGTTGACAGCAGGAACGTCGCGCCGTACTTCTGCGACAACTCGCCGATCTTGCCCGCGTCCGACGGATTCGGATGGAAGATGACCGGGAAGCCTTCGAGCAGCGGGAACCACAAGTTGTATGTAAAGCCGAAAGAGTGGAAGAACGGCAGAATGCCAAGCATGCAGTCGGTATGGCCGACGGGGTAGACTTGCGCCACGGCCTCCATATTCGACAGCAGATTCCAATGGGTCAATTCGACGCCCTTCGGTTCGCCGGTCGAGCCGCTCGAAAAAATCACTGCCGCGGTTTGATCCGGGTTGCCCTTGGCCAGCCACGATGCCGGCAGGAACTTGCACTGCGCGAAAGCGATGGCTTTGTCGAGCTTCGAAAACGTCGGCAGCAACTCCTCAATGAAGATCATTGACGGCGTTTGCTCAATCTTCTGTTTGGTAATGAAGAGCTTCGACGTGAAAATCGTTTTGATGTTGCACTGCGCGATCGCCGACGCCATCGACGCGGGCCCCGCCGTAAAGTTCAAATTCACGGCCGTGCGCCCGCTGATTGTTACCGCAATATTCGCGAGCGCAGATCCGACCGCGTTCGGCAGCAATAGGCCGATCATCGGTTGATCGGCGCAATTGGAATCGATCCAGCGGCGGAGCAGTTGCGAGCCAATCAGCGCGTTGCCGAAAGTCAGTTCCTTGCCGAACGAATCGGCCATGCCGAGCGAAGACCACTGCTTACGAGCGGCGCGCACGAAGCGCAGTCCGACGTGATCGCTCGATGTCCGTTTATCGGTCGCCGCTTGCGCGGCCAGTTCGGTAACTTTGGCGCGCAGCGCTTCGGCCGGCGTGTTGCCCGGCACCGGTTCGCCGACGATCACGCGCACGGGCGGCCGGAACCAGTTGTCCCACGCGGCGAACAGCTTGCCGCCTTTCATGCTGAGCGGATGGCCCCAGACGCCCTCGATCCAGCACGGTACGATCGGCGCGTCCTTGGCGATGCGCTCGTAGCCCCGCTTGAACGGCAGCAAATGGCCGGTTCGCGTGATCTGGCCTTCGGGGAAGATGCCGATCATCTCGCCAGCTTCCACTTCCTTGCGCGCCACGCCCAGTGTCGCGACAGCTTCGCGCGGCGTGGCGAGATTGATCGGCATGGCGCGCAGCACGCGGAACAGCCATTGCAGCCAGGAAATGTCATAAAGCGTCTTCCACAGAATGAAGCGGATCGGACGCATCGTAGCCGCGCCGATCAGGAAGGCGTCGGCGTAAGAGACGTGATTGCCGACGACGACACAGCCGCCTTTGGCGGGCATGTTGTTCGCGCCGGTGATCGAAAAACGGAACAGCGTGTGCAGGATGCACCAGCAGACAAAACGGACGGAATGACGAAGCATGTGTTTGAAGAGAATCCAGAGCGACGCGGCGATCGTTACGATGCCGGCGAAGAGAAATACGCCAGGAGCGCTCCATTGCAGCTTATCGTGCAACAGGTACAACGTGCCAGAGGCCGCGATCACGCCGATCATGTTCGCGAAGTTGTTGGTGGCCAAGATGCGGCCTTTTTCTTCCGGATCGGCTTCGTCTTGCAGAAACGCATTCAGCGGCACGATGAACAGCCCGCCGAAGAATCCCATCAACGCGAGCGCGGCAAACGCCGACTCCTGCGTCGAGGCCATCGACTGCCCGATGCCGAACAGTCCCATTAGAATACCCGCGGGCGCGACCATCCCGAGTTCAATCGCGTCGCCGGAAATTCGTCCTGCCGCGATCGAACCCGCGCCGATCCCAATCGCCAAAGCGCTGACTAGTAATCCAATCTGGCTTTCATGCCCGTGCAGCGTCTCGTTGACGAAAACCACCAGCGTTAGCTGCACCAGCGCACCGATATACCAGAAGAACGAAATGCCAAGTACCGTCAGCCACATCGGCCGGTTGTTGGCGAGAATCTTGAATCCGAGCGTGATCTCGGAGAAAGGGTTCAGCTTGAACGGTTCCACATTGCCCGATGGCTTGACCTTCGGAATTCCAAGACTGGCCAGCGACCCGATCACCGCCAGCGCGACCAGAAACGCGCTCATCTTCCACGATTCGTGTTTCCAATGTTCAAACAGCAGCGTCCCCAATCCGCCGCCGAGCACGATCGCAGCGAACGTCGTCAGTTCGAGCAGTCCGTTCGCGCGCGACAGATCGCGCTCCGGCAGGATCTCCGGCAGAATGCCGTACTTGGCCGGCGAAAAGAAATTGGCTTGCGCCGCGAGCAGGAACAGGATGCCAAGCAGCATCGGCATCGACGCGGTCTGGAACGCCCAGAACGTGAAAATCATCGTCACGATCTCGAACGACTTCGTGATCACCAGCACGCGCGTCTTCGAAAAACGATCCGCCAGTTGCCCCGCGTAGCCCGCGAACATTAGGAACGGCAGCACGAACACGGCGCCCGTCAGCGCCAGGTAGATCGATCCCGCACCGGAGTCGCCGGCCGTATAGGAGACCGCCGCCACCGAGACGATCATCTTGAAGACGTTGTCGTTGAAGGCGCCGAGAAACTGCGTCCAAAGGAAAGACTGAAAGCCCTTGTTGGCCAGCAGCGCGCCGTAGCTTGAATGTTGCATGCTCTCTTCATTGGCAACTTCATTGCCAATTGCGGCCGTTTCGGTAAGTTGTTCCATTACTTGGTTCATCAAGGGTATCGACATTTCAGGCGCGAAACTTGCCCGGCAATTGTCGTACAGTAAATGTACATGGGACCTGTACATGAAAAGGCCAAGTGGCTGCCACATATCGTTTCACGGCTTGCCTTCTCAAACCCGTTTTCCACCGAGCGGATTCAATTCGAGAAGACCGCGCTGGGCAAGGAGTTTGTCGAGGGCGATCCCGTTTGGAGCGTATCGGTGGCCGACCCGGAAGCGCCCCGGCCGAACGTTGCGCTCATTCACAAGAAGGTCGAAGAGTTGATCGCGGACTGGCGGCCGTCCGACAACGAGCGCGCGTTGTATGAAGACTGCGTGTTCTATCTGCTCTATCAGCGCTACTACGCGTCCTTCGCGGGCGCGCGCCGCGACTGGAGTTTCTACCGCAAGTTTCTCGCCGACTGGAACCGGCTCCTCGGTCCTCGCACGTCGATGACGCCAGAGCATTTCTTCGCCTGTTCGTGGCAGATTATGCGGGCGTTCCACGGCATCTTCGATCACGTGATAGGCAGTTCGATGCCCGCGGCGCGGCTGCGCGCGGCGATTTGGGAATCGATCTTCACCTGCGACATGAAGCGTTTTCGCGGATCGCTCTTCGCGAAAATGGGGGACTTCGCGACGCTAATCACCGGCCCATCGGGAACCGGCAAAGAATTGGTCGCCAAGGCTATCGCCGGCGCGCGGTACCTGCCGTTTCAACCGTCAAAGATGACGTTTGAGGTCGGGGAGGCGTTCTATCCGGTGAACCTCGCGGCGCTATCGCCGGCGTTGATCGAAAGCGAACTGTTCGGCCACAAAAAGGGATCCTTCACGGGTGCGATCGCCGATCGCGCCGGGTGGCTCGAAGCCTGCCCGCGCACAGGGTCGGTGTTCCTCGACGAGATGGGCGAACTCGAACTGCATCTGCAAGTGAAACTGCTGCGTGTGATCGAAAGCCGCGAGTACTCGGCCGTCGGCGACACGTTGCGCAAGCGTTTCGAAGGGAAGCTGATCGCCGCGACCAACCGCGACCTCGCCGTCGAAATCGCCGCCGGGCGATTCCGCGAGGATCTCTACTATCGCCTCTGCGCCGATCAGATCGCGACGCCGTCGATGGCGGCGCAGATTGACGACAAACCCGAAGTGCTGCGCGAGTTGATCTATTACATGACCCGGCGCACAGTGGGTGAAGACGCCGACGCCGCCTACCCCGCCGTGCGCGATTGGATCCTCCGCGAGATGCCGCCCGCCTATCGCTGGCCCGGCAACTACCGCGAGTTGGAGCAGTGTGTGCGCAACGTGCTGATCCGAAAATCGTATCGGCCGCTGGCGGCGTCCACCGTGCCGGACTCGTTCTGGAGTGCGTTCGAAAACGCGGCCCTCACCGCCGACGAGGTGCTCAACCGCTACGCGCGGCGGGTTTATGAAAAGACCCGAAGCTATTCCGAAGCGGCGCGAATCATGGGCATCGATCGACGCACGGTAAAAGCGCGTGTCGAGGGGTGATAGCATGTTCCGCATGACTCGCCTGTTGCCGTTGGTCCTTCTTCCCTTCGCGCTCCGTTCCGCCGAGACCGGTTTTCTCAATCGCGAAGTGATCGTCGAGGGACAGAAGTTCCTCTACCAGGTCTACGTGCCGCGCGACTTCAGCGCCGACAAAGCCTGGCCTGTGATCCTGTTCCTCCACGGCGCGGGGGAATCCGGCAACGACGGCATCAAGCAAACTCTCATCGGCCTGCCGAGTGCGATTCGCAAGAACCCTGAGCGTTTTCCCGCCATCGTGGTCATGCCGCAGTCGTCGCCGCAGCGCAGATGGAGCGATAAGGTGGAACAGGATCAGGCCCTCGCCGCTTTGGAGAAATCGATCGTCGAGTTTCGCGGCGACCGCGACCGCATCTACATTACCGGCCTCTCCAAGGGTGGCGCCGGCACGTTGCACCTGGCCTATCGAGACCCGAAGCGCTTCGCCGCCGTCGCTCCGGTCTGTGCCCGCTTGATTCCGAGCGCGGCTCAACTGGAAGCGGCAGGCAAGAAAGAGTCCGACTATCCCAACTACGAAGCCGCCGCCCGTAAGTTTGGCGCTGATATGCCAGTCTGGGTCTTTCACGGCGATGCGGATCCGACCGTCCCTGTTGAGTCCTCGCGCAAGCTCGTCGAAGCGCTGAAAGCCATCGGCAGCGGCGTCCGCTACACCGAGTATCCCGGCGTTGGCCACAACTCCTGGGATAAAGCGTACGGGGACGCCGATTTCGTTTCCTGGCTGTTTGCGCAACGGCGGAAACCGTAGCTCGGCGATTGGAATCGATTCGCCCTGCGCCGGACGAGCGCGGCAAAGTTGTACTCGGCGAACGTCCCCGCTCCTATAAACTGGCAGGGATGGAAAACGCGCTCCGGATTTCACGGCGCCAACTGCTCGGTACGCTGCCGCTGGCGGCGGCGGGCAGTGGTGGGTTCTACCGAATCGGGAAGGTGAAAGGACGCCAGTGCTTTCTTGACCCGGCCGGGCGGCCGTTCTTTTCCATCGGTATGAACCATGTCGATTCGGCGCCGCTGCGCACCGATGATACCTGGCGGCGGGAGTTCGGCAATGATACCGAGCGCTGGCTGAAGACCGTGCGTACCGATCTCCAGAGTTGGGGCTTT
>VFZQ01000243.1 GCA_016871135.1 Acidobacteriota bacterium
CCGCAGAATTTGCGTGTTGCCGGCGGCCATGCGTTCGGGCCGCACCTGATTGATGTTCGCGTCGGGCGCGTTGAGCTTGTGGCCCGCGTTGCCGAGGTAAGCGGCCTCGATCAACATGCGCCCGCGCAGTTCCTGCTGAATCGAAAAGTTCCATTGCTGCGTGTAGCCGAGCGCGCGCTGCTGGTCGATGAACTCGGGCGAGAAGCGAATCGCCTGACCGACACGCACAGCGCCGAAACCGGCGTCCTGCGCGGTCCGCGATGTATCCGGCACGCCGTTACGCAGCAGGAACGGCGCCGTGATGCCGTTGTCCGGCGTGGTGAATTGGCCGCTGGTTTCATAACCCGCGCTGGTGTTGTTCGAACCCGGCAGCGGCACGCCGAAGAACAGTCCGTAGCCGGTGCGCACAACGGTACCCGAGCGCGGCTTCCACGCGACGCCGAAGCGCGGCGCGAAGTTGTTCCAGTCGCCGTTGTACAGCCGGCTGCCCAACCCGTTCTTGCCGGCGAATGTCACTACGCCGGGCGTGCCGGAAATGGGGTTGATCGCGTTGCGGTCGAAGCTGTTCTGCCGGTCGCTCGCGTCGATGCGCGGCGTGTGGGCCTCCCAGCGCAAGCCGAGATTGAGCGTCAGGTTCTGCGTGACTTTCCAATCGTCTTGAAAGAACAGCGCGTAGTAGGAAGCCCGGCGGTCGAGTTCATCGGTATACCGAATGTTTCCAGAGTTCGGGAAGCCGAGGAGAAGGCTGGCCAGTCCGTTGCCGGTGTTGTTCACGCCCGGCTGTTGTGTGGGCTGCACATTGAACGCGAAGCTGCCGGAGATCAGTTGATTGAAGTTGTCGACGTTGCGGCCGTGACGGAATTCGCCGCCCGCTTTGAAGGAATGCTTGCCGCGGAAGATCGACAGCGCGTTAACGAAGTGTTGGTCGACGATCGGCGTTTGTATCCGCTCGTGCGTGCCCGCACCGATGCCCGTATATCCGGCGACGGTGAACTGCGGAAACGCGCGCTCGTTGACGCCTTTCAAGCCGAGCTTCGATGGCCAGCCTTGATCGAGGCCCAGCGAAAGATTCTTGAAAAAGCGCGGCTGCAAGTTGTAGCGGAAGTCGTTCAGAATTGTCGGCGTGAAACTGTGTGTGTGATTGATCAACAAACTGTGCGCGCGGCGCAGGCTGATGTTGCCGTTCGGATCGGCCGCGGGTTCGGGATACACGACGAGATTCGACGTCGGGAAGTTGTGCAAGATGTAGCGGATCGAGATGCGATCCTTCTCGCTGAAGATGTGGTCGCCTTTCGATGTCCAGGTTGTCAGGTCGAGAATGTTACCCGCGTTGGCGGTGAAGTTGTTCGCGCCGGCGGCATTGATGGCCGCGCGATTCGGGGCGGGGAAGAACTGCGCGACTCTTGATCCAACCGGATCGATGCGGCTCGCCGGAATGATGTTGCCGGGGAACGGCGTGCGCACCGTCGCGCCGGGCCGCGAAGTCGCGGGATCGAAGATGCCAATCAGAGCGCTGGTCGCCGTCGTGAGTTGTGAGAAGTCGCCGCGAATCTGCGCGGCTGTCGGCACCGTTAAATTGCGCACGGAGCCGATGCGCTGAATCTGCCACTCGTTGTGCGAGAAGAAAAACGTCTTGTTCTTGCCGTTGTAGAGTTTCGGAATCACAACTGGTCCACCGCCCGCGAGGCCAAACACGTTCCACCGCAGAGGCGGCCGCGAGGTGGCGAAGAAGTTGCGCGCGTCGAAGGCGTCGTTGCGGAGCGAGTGATACGCCAGCCCTGTGTATTTATTGGTTCCGCTGCGTGTGGTCATCGTGATCACGCCGCTCGACGAGTTGCCGAACTCGGCCGAATACGCGCTCTGCTGAATGCGGATCTCCTGCACGGATTCGACCGGTGGGTTGAACAACGCCTGCGGCACTTCTAGCGCGATGTTCGATCCGTTGACGCCGTCGATCAACCACTGCTGTTGATCGGCGCGGCCGCCGGCGATAGCAACACGCGGGCGAATCACATCGCCTGTCACGAAGACCGCCGCACCTTGCAGCGCGAGCAGATCGCCCACGCGGCGGCCGTTGAGCGGCATGTCGGCGATGGTCTTGTTTTCTATGAACTGGCCGAGCGTGGCGGTTTCGCTTTCCAGCAGGGGCGCGGCGCCGGTGACGTCGACCGACTCGGATACCTGCGTCAGCGACAGTGCAACATCGAGGCGCACCACGCGCCCGAGTTCGATCACAAGATTCGTGCGCGTGTTCTTCTGAAAGCCAGCCGCTTCGGTTTCCAGCTTGTAGCGCCCCGACGTGAGCAGGGGGAACGTGTACTCGCCCGCATCGTTGGCGTTGACCGCCACAACAACGCCGGTCGCCTCATTCGTGAGCGTCATCTTGGCGCCGGAAAGCCGCGCCTGCTGTGGGTCGGTGACGACGCCGGTGAGCGTACCGGTTGACGACTGTGCAAATGCGGCGACTGCCGAAAGCAAAAGCGATAGGAGCCTCATCATGGCTCCTATTTAATCACTCTTTATCGCGCAGCCTCGGGTAGAACTGCACGAACGTATTGTCGGCCGCGCCATGTTCGTTGTGGCAGTTCCAACAAGCCTGCTTGCCGGCCGCTTTCGCCGTGGGCAGCATCTTGCCCGGTTTGTCGATGAAGTTGTAATAGGCCCAGCCTTCCTCGACGGCGGACTTATCCTTCACCGCAACCTCGACGCCCACGAACGCGCCTTCGAACTGTCCGTGCTTGGCAGGCGACGCTTTCGTTTCCGGCTTGTAGATCTCCATCACGATCATCGTCTTCTCGGGGAACTTGCCGGTCTTGCGAAACACTTCCGCCGCGGCCTTGGGAATGTACATGTTCTTGAAGAACTGGTCCTTGGTCGGTTCGGGCGAATACGAGATGCCGAGATTCGACCCGATGAAATACCACTCGCGGTAGTTGGCCGGCAGCTTTAACACCGCTTTGCCCGCGTACTGGGGCTCCTGTGCGGCGGCTGTTAGTGCGGTCAAAAGAAGTGCAAGGCGCATGTCCCTCATGGTACAACCACTCAATGACCCGCCGAGCTTTTCTTGCCTCCGCCGCCGCGAGCATGTTCGCGCAGCAGCGCCGTCCCAACGTACTTCTGATCATGGCCGACGACTTCGGTTACGAGTGCATGTCGGGCAACGGCGGCACGTCCTACAAGACCCCCGTGCTCGATGAGATGGCGCGCACCGGCGTCCGATTCACGCACGCGTTCGCGCAACCGCTCTGCACGCCGACGCGCTTGCAGTTGATGACCGGCCAGCACAACTTCCGCAACTACAAGTCCTTCGGCGCGATGGATCCGAACGAGAAAACGTTTGGCCACATGATGCAGCGCGCGGGCTACAAGACCTGCATCGCCGGCAAGTGGCAATTGTTCAGCTACGACTCCAAGCCGTCGAAATATCGCGGCACCGGCAAGCGGCCCGAGCAGGGCGGCTTCGACGAGTTCATGCTGTGGCACGATGCGTTTTCCGAAGACAAAGGCAGCCGCTACGGCAAGCCAGTCATCAACAAGAACGGCAAGATGATGACCGGTATTCAGGACAAATACGGCCCCGATCTTTTCTCCGACTACCTGATCGACTTCATGTCGCGCAACAAGAACAACCCGTTCTTTGCCTACTACCCGATGGCGCTCACGCACGGCCCGTTCAACACCACGCCGATGAGCGACGATTGGCTGACGGCCGATCGTTTGAAGGACGATCCGAAGTACTTCAGCGATATGGTGTCGTACCTTGATCGCGACATGGGCAAGTTGCTCAAAGCCGTCGATACGCTTGGCTTGGCCGAAAACACCGTCGTCATCTTTTACGCCGACAACGGCACGCCGCCCGAGATTACATCGAAGATGGGCGACCGCGTGATTCCGGGGGGAAAACGCTTCACCACCGAAGCCGGCATGCGAGTGCCGATGATCGCGCGCTGGCGCGGCAAGGGCCGGGCGGGCAAGGTCTGTGACGATCTCATCGATTCCACCGATTTTCTGCCGACGATCATGGACATCACCGGCGCGAAATGGTTCGACGGCCTGCCGCTCGACGGCCGGTCCTTTTTCCCGCAGATCAAGGACGAGAAGGGAAGTCCGAGAGAGGCGCTGTTTGCGCACTTCGACCCGCACCCGAGTTGCAAGGCCGATCTTAAGCCGACGCGTCTGGCGTGGGATCACCGCTGGAAGCTCTATCTCGATGGACGGCTATTCGATTGGAAAGCCGATCCGATGGAGACGAAGCCGGTCGAAGATGCCGCCGCGCGGAAGAAGCTGCAGAAGCTGCTCGACGAGATGGCGCGGGTGAAAGCGCCGAAGTTCAACAAATTTGAACCCGACGGGAAACCGGCCTACTAGTTGGCGCAGAGCTTGGTCAGTTTTTCTTCGGAGCGAATCGCTTCCGGGATTTGTGCGCAGCGAGCCGCCAGATCCCGCTTGTTCACATTGGTCGTCGCGGAATCGCCGATCCACTCGGTCCGCCGCACGTTCCAGTGGAGGATTTCGATTCCACGAGAGAATTCGCCACGAGCTATGAGCGCATCCGCCAACTCGCGCAAGTAATAGCCCGACTGGCGAAGTTCGATGTTGCGGTCCGGAATCGTTTCCCAGAGCTTGAACGCTTCGATGACCATATCGGCTGCTTCGACAAGTTTGTCCTGTTTGCCAAGCACGAACCCTTGGCTCAGCAGCAACCGTACCCGCATCTTGTCGCGCTCGGGACTCGGCGCGTCGGCGGCAACCGCGGTCTCGGCGGCCTTCAGTTCCTGTGCCGCGTTGTCGGGCCGCGATCGCACCGCGTGCATCTGCGCCATTCGCAGGTGCAACTGCGCTTGCTCGGTCTTCGGTGCGTCGGCTTCCATGTCCGCCGCCGCCGATTTCAACACCTGCGCGATCGCCTTTTCCGGGCGGACATTTTCGATCAGCGTAGAGCGGAGTTCCGATGCCTGGCGGGCTCGCTCCGCTTCGATCCACCACGCCGCGCCCGCCGCCACAAGCGCGCACGCCGCAAACGCCGCCGCAATCCGGTGCCGCCGCGCGAATTTGCGGGCGCGGTACTGCATGTTTGCCGTGCGCGCGCCGACGGGTTCGTTGCGCAGAAAATGCGTCACATCGGCGGCCATTGCGAGCGCCGATTCGTAGCGTTCCGACGGCTCATCGCGGCTCGCTTTGTCGGCGATCGCGCGCAAGTCCGCCGATTCCCCGCAGCACGAACGCAGAAGCAAGCCGAGGCTGTAGATGTCGGAGGCCGGCGTGCACGATGTGCCTTGGCGCTGCTCCGGACTTGCCCACTCCGGCGTCAACATCGCGCGGGTAAACGTCGAGTCGCGCGATTTGCCATCGGCATCCAGCATTCGCGCCGCGCCGAAGTCGAGGAGCTTCACCGCGCCGGCTCGGTCGATCAGCACGTTTGACGGCTTGATATCGGCGTGCACGATCGACGACTCATGCAGATAGGCAACCGCCGCTAGCAGATCGCGGAACAACATCGCTACACGCTCGACGGTTGGCTTCACGTGGGCGGTGTAGTCGTCCCACGCCAGCCCGTTGACATACTCCATCACGAAGTACGGACTGCCCGCAGAATCGAGGCCCGCGTCGAGAAACGCCGCGATTTGCGGATGCGCGAGCGCCTTCAGGATTTCGCACTCTTTCAGAAAGCGCGCGCGGAACGAGCCGGCGTCGAAGTTGGCGTGAATGTGTTTGATCGCGCCGAGTTGCTTGCCAGTTGGCGTATCGCGTTCGGCGAGCCGCACCAGTCCGAGCCCGCCTTCGCCGAGCACCCGTTTGATCCGCCAGTCGCCGTGTTGCCGCGGCAAAAACGCGGCTTCGGCGAGGGGCTGCGCTTCCAGCATCTGTTCCAGCTCCGACGCCAGGCGAGCGTCGGTTTCGCGGCATATTTCGACGAACCGTGCGCGCTTTTCCGCAGGCAGGGTCGACGCTTCGGCGAACCACGCTTCGAGTTGATGAAAATCGGCAGGACTCAGGGACATGACAGTTGTTTGTAGAGCCAGGTGCGCGAGAACTCCCAATCGCGCTTCACCGTTGCGGGGCTGGTGTCGAGTACGCCGGCGATCTCTTCTACCTCAAGGCCGCCATACCAGCGCAACTCCACCACCCGCGCTTTGCGCGCGTCGAGCGCTTCGAGTTCGTCCAGCGCCCGTTCGAGCGCAATGACGTCGATTGCCGATAGCCCTGGCGGCGCGGCCGCGTTTTCGGCGAACGAAAGCGTTATCTGCTTGCCGCCCGCGCCGCGTTTCGCCGACAGGCGCGTACGCGCGTAATCGACAACAACGTTGCGCATTACGCGGCTGGCTGTGGCGAGGTAGTGCGTCTTACTGCGCCAGTCCTTGCCCTGCATGCGGATGTAGGCTTCGTTGACGATAACGGTCGGCTGTAACGTAAGCTGCCGCCCGGCGCGACGAAAGTGAAGCGCGGCGATGCGGCGGAGTTCGGCGTACAACTCTTGAACGTCTATTTCCACGGTGCGGACAGCTACTATTCTATCGGCACGTTCAAGTGGAATGGAGCGGGAGACGGGATTCGAACCCGCGACATCAACCTTGGCAAGGTTGCACTCTACCAGCTGAGTTACTCCCGCCCAGCAGGGGAAACTCTAGTATCGCACGGGCGGCGGGGCGTGTCAAAATTCGAGACATTGCGAGCTAGCCAATCGCGCCGAAAGATAATCCATCTGGTGACACTGTTAAGCATCCATACCAGTATGAAGCCGCATTTTCCCGTTACGTTGTTTGCCTTGGTTCTCTGCGCGTTCGGCGCCGACGCCGCCGATCCGATCGAAATCTGGCCGCAATGGCGAGGTCCGCAGCGCACCGGCCTAGCGCCCGGAGGCGCGTGGCCCGATCGTCTGGATGGCGTTCAACAACTTTGGCGCGTGGAGCTCGACAAAGGCTACTCCGGAGCGATTGTTTCGGCTGATAGCGTCTTCGTCTTTGAAACCGCTGGGGGCGACACGGAGTTGGTGCGCGCACTGGACCGGAGGACGGGTAAGGAATTGTGGCGCGCCAGTTGGCCCGGGAAGATCTCGGTACCGTTCTATGCCAAACGCAGCGGCGACTGGGTTCGCTCAACCCCCGCTTTTCACGGTGACACGCTTTATGTAGGCGGGATGGAGGAGGTCCTGGTCGCGCTCGATGCGAAGACAGGCAAGGAGCGCTGGCGCGTCGATTTTCCCAAGCGTTTCAAAACACCAAAGCCCGATTTCGGATTTGCGAGTTCACCACTAGTGGATGGAGCGCATCTGTATGTGCAGGCCGCCAACTCGATCGTCAAGCTCGATGCCAAGACGGGCGCGACGATTTGGCGCAAGCTCGAGCACGGAGACGGAGTCATGGAGAGCGGTGCGTTCTCTTCGCCGGTGCTGGCCAAGATCGCCGGCCAACGCCAACTGCTTGTTCAGACCCGGACGCATCTGCATGGGTTGAATCCGGAGACCGGCGACGATCTATGGGCGCAAATGGTGCCCAACTTCCGCGGGATGAACATTCTCACTCCCGTTGTTCACGGCGATTCCATCTTCACGAGCACCTATCAGAACGATTCCTATTTGTTCCAGGTCAGCGCTAA